>JALHDK010000095.1:0-7355 GCA_022838965.1 Actinomycetales bacterium
GCTGGGGTAGGTAAGACCCAGTCGGCCCGCCGCTACGCCCACTGGGACACCCTCGAACCGTTCATCACCACATGGGGTCCACGCACCGAGGACGACGCCACCCACCACGCGGCTGCCAACCGGTCCAGAACCGTGTTCTACACCCCCGAGGTCCTGCCCCGGCACAAGGCCCTCATGGGCGAGATCCAACACCTCCGGATCAGGATCGGGATCTGCGTCGACGAACACCAGCGCAGCATCGGCAAAGTCACCGGCCCCAACGCCGGCGACATGACCAGATGGGTCGAGTTGCTGATCATCGACGAAGCCGAACGCCTCACCCCGACCGCCCTCGAACTCCTCCGCGACCATCACGACCGCCACCAGCTGGCGATCATCCTGATCGGCATGCCCGGCATCGACCAGCGGTTCCGGCACTACCCCCAGCTCTACTCCCGCCTCGGATTCTCACACCGCTACCGCGCCCTCGGCCGGGAAGAACTCCTGTTCGTCCTAGACCGGCACTGGAAACGCCTCGGCCGCACCCTCGACCCCGACGACTTCACCGACGCCCAGGCCATCGCCGCGATCGAACGCATCACTCGCGGAAACTTCCGCCTCCTCGAACGACTCTTCCCCCAGATCACCCGGGTCCTGAAGATCAACCAACTCGAGACCATCACCGACGACGTCATCGAAGCCGCTGCCAGCATCCTCGTCATCGGCAACTAACGCCACCAGCCGATCACAGAAGAACGCCACAGAGCGAACAAGTCCACATATTTCCCCTGTTGCAGCAAGTGTGTTTCCGGGCTTTTGCAGCACTCCCGTGCGAGCCTCTAGAAGTGACGCCACGCATCGGAGCACGGATCGGGTACGCCCGGGTCTCCTCCACCGATCAGAACCTCGCCCGCCAGCTCGCCACCCTCGGCGACGTCGACAAGCTGTACGAGGAGAAGCAATCCGGCGCCAAACGGACCGGCCGCACCGCCCTGGCCAGCCTCATCGACTACGCCCGCGACGGCGACACCGTCGTCGTCAGTTCGATGGACCGTCTCGCCCGCTCCGTCGTCGACCTGAACCAGATCGTCGGAGAACTCACCGCCAAAGGCGTCGTCGTCGAGTTCCTCACCGAGAACGTCACCTTCCGCCCCGGCGCCACCGACCACTTCGCCGAGTTCCAGCTGAACATCATGGCCTCCTTCGCCCAGCTCGAGCGGGCCATCACCAAGGAACGACAGGCTGACGGGATACGCGGTCAGGCAGCGGGTGAGGCCATCGCGCAGGACGGTGAAGGTCCGCTCCACCGCGGCGGGTTCGTCGGCCAGGAGGAACTGCTGCGCCACCACCATGGTGGCGAAGGGATCAGGGGTGGCCCGGTGGAGCTGGGTGAACACCTCCCACCGGAGGGTCGGGGCCAGGGCCAGCGCCTCCTCGCCGGCGTGGGCGCACAGGGGGATACCGGGCAGGAGGGCGCGCTGGTCCTCGGGGATGATGCCGGGCTGGCCGTCGGGCCACGTCGCGAAGCCCTCCCACAGGCTCCACTCGGGTCCCAGCTCGGCGGGGGTGATGAGGATCGAGGACAACTCCCCGGCGGTGGGTGGCACGGGAGGCCGCGTCGCGCCGTCGCCCGGGCTGGTCGCGCCGTCGCCCGGGCTGGTGGCGCCGTCGCCCGGGCTGGTGGCGCCGTCGGTCGGGCCCGGTGTGGCCGGGCTGGTGCTGGTGGGCGATGTGCCGCCGCCGCATCCCGCGAGCAGCGCGGCGACCAGCATGACGGTGATCCACCGCATCCTCGTGCCTCCTTCCGACATCTGGTTCCTCGGGGATGACGACCGGTCAGCCCGGGATGAACACCAGGAGGCCCTCCGCCGGGGCGGCGAACCACACCCCCCAGGGGGTGACGGCGACATCCATCACGTCAACCGCCGGGACGCCGTCAGCCGGCCCGTAGCCGTGCCACGCGGTGCCGTCGAAGGTCGCCGGACCGCCCGCCGTCGCCACCCAGACGATGCCGTCAGCGTCCACCGCGATGGCGCGCACGTCGTTGGAGGGGAGCCCGTCCGCCGTGGTCCACGCGGTCCACGCCACCCCGTCCCAGCGGGCCACGCCCCCCGCGGTCGCCGCCCGGCAGCCCGGCCGCGGCCGTCTGCCGGGTGGTGGTGCCGCTCGCCGTGTCGATGACGACGACGCCGTGGCCATTGGTCCCGGACCACACCTCCGCCGTCGGGGTCTCGACCACCGCGACGCGGGTGGGCATGGCGTCCGCGGCGCTTACGATGGTGCCGATGTCCCACGTGGTGCCCGGGGTCATGAACAGGTCGGGGACGTGGGCGATCATGTCGGGGAGGACGTAGACCGCGTCGATGCCGATGGCGGCGAGACCGGTGATGTCGAGGTAGGGGAAGCCCGTGGCGGCCGTGCGGCAGTCCCACACCGGCGAGGGTCCGCCCGCCTCGTACAGACACGGGCCGGCGTTCGTGGCGACGACGAGACCGCCACCGGGCGGGAACCTCACCGCACCGGTGGCGCGCTCACCTGCCGGCACGGTGAGTGTGTTCCACGTGGTGGGCGCGGCGGGGGTTGGTCCCAGGGGCGCGGTGGGCGTGCAGATGGTGGTGCCCTCCGCCACGAAGGCCGCCCCGATCAGGCGGGGTGAGTCGGTGCAGACGCCGTCCGCGCTCGTGAGCAGCGTCCAGGTGCCCGGGACGGCGCCGCTCGCCGTGGCCGTGGCGGTGGGACTGGCCGCGGTGGTGCCGGTGGCCGTCGGCACGCCCGTCGTCGCGCTGCCGCCGGAGGACCCGCCGGGCAGACAGCCGGCCAGTGCGGCCGCGGCGAGGGCGACGCCGGCCGTGAGAACCCACGGCCCGCGAGCACCCCGGGAGAGGGTGGACGACACGGAGCACGACATGACAGCCCCCTTGCGTGGTGGATGCCACCACCGCACCACGGGAGGGTGTGGCCCGCCAGTACCGAAGGTCCCGGCCGGAGCCGGGCGGACGCTGATCACCGTGGCAGTCGGGACGGGACGTTGGTACCTTGCCCCCCTCTGATCGCGGTCCACGCTGGAAGCCAACAGGACCGCGGGGCAAAGGAGGGGCCATGAACATCCGGGCTGCAGTGGTGGCGGGGGCGGTGCTGGCCGTGGGGGTCGGCGGCGTCGCGGTGGCGGGCACCCTCTCCGCGCCGGGCGTGGACGCCTGCTACCGCACGACCACCGGCGCGTTGCGCGTGGACACGGGCGGCGGATGCCGCGTGGGGGAGCAGGCCATCAGGCTGGGGACCGGTCAGCTCCGCACCCGGCAGGTGATCGCGGAGGGCGCGGTCGAGGGTGGGCAGTACCGGACCGCGACGGCGTGGTGTGGCCCCGGCGAGGTTGTCACCGGGGGCGGTGTCGAGGTGGCCGCGATCGCCCCGGACTACACGGTCTTCAGCGACGTCCCGATCGAGGAGGCCGGCCTGCAGGGCTGGCAGGGGGCCGTGAGTCGGCCCTACGCCGACCCGGAGCAGGTCGTCGCGTTCTCCGTCGTCGCGATCTGTGCTCCCGGAGAGTCGCTCGACTGACCTGCCGCCGCGCACCGGGTCGCCGTCAGGCGGGCACCACGAGCACGGGTATCGGCGCCACACTCACGCTGACACGCGTGCCCGGGGTGAGGGCCGACGACTCGGCGCTCGGGGCCTGGGCCGTGACCTCGCCGTCGCCGTCGACGGCGCACACCACCCGGGACAGCGACCCGAGGAAGGAGTGGGAGATCACGCGGGCGTTGCCGGCGTCGTCGGGGACGACGGCGATGGCCTCGGGACGGACGAGTGCGAGGCCGTGACCGTGTGGGATCGAACCCGCGAGCGTCGGCACGGTGCTGCCCAGCACGTGGGCCGTGGCGCCGTCGCTGACGGCGGCGAGGCGGTTCGTCAGCCCGACGAACTCGGCGACGAACCGCGTCCGGGGGGCGTTGTACAACTCCTCCGGGCTCGCGATCTGCTCCAGCCTCCCGGCGTTCATCACACCGACGCGGTCGGCGATCGCGAGCGCCTCCTCCTGGTCGTGGGTGACGAAGAGGGTGGTGCGGCCCACCTCCAGCTGGACCCGCCGGATCTCGTCGCGGAGCTGGGAGCGCACCTTCGCGTCCAGGGCGGAGAGCGGCTCGTCCAGCAGGAGCACCGACGGCTCGATGGCGAGCGCACGGGCGAGGGCAACCCGCTGTTGCTGGCCTCCCGAGAGCTGGTGGGCGTACCGGGACCGTTGCGCGCCGAGACCCACCAGCTCCAGCACCTCCGCGGCGCGGGCCTCGCGTTCGCGGGTCCCGACTCCGCGCATCTTCAACCCGAAGGCCACGTTCTCGAGGACGGTCATGTGCGGGAAGAGGCTGTACGCCTGAAACACCATGCCCATGTCACGGCGGTTCGCCGGCACCCCGGTGATGTCCCTGCCGCCGACCGTCACCCGGCCGGCCGTGGCCGTCTCGAGGCCGGCCAGAATGCGCAGGGCCGTCGTCTTGCCGCAGCCCGACGGGCCGAGCAGGGCGACCATCTCCCCGGGGTTGATCCGGAGGTCGAGGCCGTCAAGGGCGTGGACGGCGCCGTAGTACCGGGTGACACCCTCGAATGTCACCTCGACGCCCGGCCGGGGAGGACCTGGGTCCGTCACTGCTGCTTCCCTTCCCGCCGATGGCGTGCGCTGCCGGCGAACGAGAGCCCCATCAGCAGGGCGAAGGCGAACATGAGGGAGGCGAGCGACGCGGCGACGGAGGTCCGCGCGTCGCTCTTGCCGAGCAGCGCGATCACCACCTGCAGGTTGTCGTAGTTGGTCAGCGACGCGATGGTGAACTCGCCGAGGACGAGGGCGACGGAGATGAACGCCGCGGAGAGGATCCCGGACCAGATGTTGGGCACCACGATGCGCAGCACAACGGTCGCCCACCCCGCTCCCAGCGAGCGGGCGGCCTCGGCCAGCGTGACGACGTCGATCGCGGAGAGGGCGGCGTCCAGGGCGCGGTAGGCGTACGGCAGCACGAGGACGACGTACACGAAGGTGAGGGTCAGGGCGGAATCCCCGATGAGGTAGTTGACCCACGAGTACACGTTCCGCATGCCGACCACGATCACCAGTGCCGGGATGGTGAGGGGGAGCAGGCACAGGAACTCGACGAGGCGCTTCGCGCGCGGTACCCGGAGGCGCACCCACACCATCGTGGGCATGAGCAGCACCAGCATGCCGACCACGGTCAGAAGGGCGAGCATCAGTGACGTGACGATCGCCGCCGTCAGGTTGGGGTTCTGGACGAGGTTCGCCCACGCGTATCCGGTGCGCCCGCCGCGGAAGTCGCGGGTGCTGAAGTCGAGCATCGCATAGAGCGGTACGAGGAAGAAGATCGCGAACAGGGCGAGAATGCCGCCGCGCAGCAGCCGGAGCCTCATTGCAGCCACCGGGAGGTGCGACGAACGAGGAGGGCGTACGCGGTCATCACGAGGGCCACCACGATGATCATCTCGAAGGCGAGGGCGAAGGCGAGGTTCTGGCGGCCCAGCAGCACCTCGCTCGTGAGACCTGCGCGAATGAGCAGGGGAATGATCGGGTTGCCCTGGCTGACGAGGGCGGCGGCGGTGGCGTAGGCGGCGAAGGCGTTGGCGAACAGCAGGAGGGTCGAGCCGAGGAAGGCCGGTGTCAGGATCGGGATGCCGACCTGCTGCCAGTACTGCCGCGGCGTGGCGCCGAGACTGAGCGCCGCCTCCCGCCACTGCGGACGCAGGCCCTCGACGGCGGGCAGGAAGACGATCACCATGAGCGGGATCTGGAAGTAGGTGTAGACGAGGACGAGCCCGGGGATGTCGAAGAGCCAGCCGCGGCCGAAGATGTCGACACCGATCGTGGAGCGGAGCAGTTCCGTGACCACACCGGAGAATCCGAGCGTGGCGATGAAGGCGAACGCGAGGGTCACCCCGCCGAACTGGGCGAGCACGCCAGCCATCGACGTGATCGCGCGGCGGAACACGCTGGTGGGCGGTGCGCTGGACACCAGCCAGGAGAGGATGGCACCACAGACCGCGCCGATGAGGGCGGTGGACGCCGAGAGGACCATGCTGTTCCGCAGCGTCCGGAGGGTCACCGGGCTGAAGAGTGCCTCGATGTTGGTGAGCGAGAACTGTCCCTTCTCCTGGAAGGCGCCCACCACCACGGTCAGGGTGGGGATGAGCAGGAAGATCGTGAGGTAGCCCAGGAAGGGCACGAGCGCGAGGGACGGTGCGAGCCGGCGGCCCGCACCGTCACCACGCGCTCGGGACATGGCGTCAGCCCACCACGCTCGCCCAGTTCTCGGCGAGGTAGGCCGCCGCCCGCTCGGTCTGCTCCGGCGTCGGGATCACGGGGTCACCCACCACCGTCGGCAGGGCGTCGAAGAGCGCCTGGTCGATCGTGCCGGCCTCGGCCATCGCCTCGGCGCGCACCGGCCGGGCACCACCCTTCAGCCAGAGGTTCTGGCCCTCGTCCGAGAAGAGGAACTCCTGCCACAGCCGGGCGGCCGCAGGATGGGGCGCGTCCTTGTTGATGGCCTGGAAGTAGTAGCCCGCGAGTGCGGCGTTCTCCGGGACCACCACGGTCCAGGTCGGGAGGTTCTTCCGCAGCGCCGCGTTCAGGTAGTCCCAGTCGATGACGACCGGCGTCTGACCGGACTCCACCGTCGCGGGGGTGGGGTCCACAGGCAGGAAGTTCCCGGCGTCGTTCAGCTCCTGGAAGAACTGCACGCCCGGCGCGATGTCGTCGGCAGATCCGCCGCGGGCGATCGAGGCCATCATGACGCCGCTGAACGCGGCGCCCGCCTGGGTCGGGTCGCCGTTGAGCGCGACCATCCCGCGGAACCCGTCGCCCAGGAGGTCATCCAGCGCGGTGACCTGGGGGACCTTCGCCGAGTCGTATCCGATGGACATGAACCCGCCGTAGTCGTTCACCCACAGCCCTTCCGGATCCTTGAACCCGTCCGGGATGGTGTCCCACGTCTCCACCTTGTAGGGGGCGAACATGTCCGTGTTGGCGAGGGCCACAGCCTGGCCGAGGTCGAAGACGTCGGGGGCGCGGTCCGTGCCGCGCAGCTGGTTGGCGGCGTTGATCTCCTCCTGGCTCGAGGCGTCCGGCTGTGCGGAGTTGACCTTGATGTCGTACTTCGCGGAGAAGGTCTCAATGATCTCGCCGTAGTTCGCCCAGTCCGGCGGCAGGGCGATGACATTGAGCTGTCCCTCCGCCTGCGCGGCTGCGATCAGGGCGTCCATGCCGCCGAAATCCGCGGCGGAGGTGGCGGTGGCGGCGACAACCTCGCCGTCGGTCGCGGTCCCGGTCCCGCCGCCCGTGGTGCGTTCGGGGGCGGCGCAGCCGGCCAGGACCAGGG
>JALHDK010000095.1:7423-14957 GCA_022838965.1 Actinomycetales bacterium
GTGACCTCCTGTCTGGGTCTCGGGGCCCTGCGCCCTGAGCTCGATCGGCCACAGGCTCTCACGCCCTGGCAAATGGCGGGGGAACGTGGCCTGAATCACAGGCTAACGACGGGTCTGAGGCCCGGGACGTGGATCATTGCGGCGAATCGGTAACGGCGGACCGCGTGCTTGGATGGGAAGCGAGAGGACAGGGGAAGGGGAACACCAAATGAGAGCCGTTCGATTCACCCGCCACGGAGGTCCCGAGGTGCTCGAGCTCGTGGACGTTCCGGAGCCACACGCCGGTCCGGGCCGCGTGCGGATCCGCGTGGGGGCCGCAGCGGTCAACCCCTACGACTGGAAGGTTCGCAGCGGCGCGCTCTCGAACCGGCCGCTGGAGCGGCCCGTCATCACCGGTCAGGAGGCCGCCGGCGTCGTCGACGAGGTGGGCGACGGCGTGACGGACGTGGCAGTTGGCGACCCCGTGTTCGGGCCCGCCGTCGGGGGAGCGGCGGCGGAGTTCGCGGTGCTTGCCCACTGGGCGCGCCAGCCCGAGGGGGTGGGGGTGGTGGAGGCCAGCGGCCTGGCGGTGGTCTCGGAGACGGCCGAGAGGTGTCTGCGGCACTGCGGCGTGCCGCGGGGAGGGACGATCGTGGTGCACGGTGCTGCGGGCGGGGTGGGTCAGGCGGCGATACAGCTCGCCCGGGAGCGCGGTCTGTCGGTGATCGGCACCGCGCGGGAGGTGAACCACGGACTGCTGCGCTCCCTGGGAGCCGTGCCGACCACCTATGGTCCCGGACTCCCCGGGCGGATCGCGGCCCTGGCCCCGCGAGGAGTGGACGGCGTGATCGATGCCGCAGGGACGCAACTCGACGATCTGCTCGCGGTGGTGCGGTCACCCCGGCTCGTGGTCAGCATCGCCAACGACGCGGCTGCCGACGCCGGGGCGATCCTGACGTTCGGCGGCGCCGACTCCGCGTGGGACGTGCTGCCGCGGATCGCGGAGCTGGCGGCCGCGGGGAAGTACCTGGTCCGCGTCGAGGCCGTGTTCCCCCTGGCGGAGGCAGCCGCGGCGCACCGGTTGAGTGAGTCGCGGAGGGCCACCGGGAAGATCGTGCTGGTGCCCTGACAGGTGGGCAGTCGTCCACCATGCGGACAAACTCCTGCGCCGTCTGGGACCTTTGCCCTATGGTGGGCGGCACCGAGACAGGGCCCGCGCCGCTGACGGCGACGAGCCGGAACCCCGATGGGAGGATCGCATGACTCACCGCCATGACGAGTCCTTCGCCCCCGTCCTCCCCGCGACCCGGCCCGGCACGATCCGCCGTGCCTCCGGCCGCCGCGGCTCCTGTCCCCCGGCACGGCCCCGCCGAATGCCCGCCGCGGCTTGAGGCCGCACGTGCCCTGAAGGCGCCGTCGCGCCGGGCACCACGGGTGATTGATCCCGCCAAGACATGGCATCCCCTTGCACGCCCACCGGCGCGCCTTCGCCGGTGTGGTCGTGCCGCACGAGAAAGCACTGACATGACCACTGTTGAGACCCGCACGTCCACTCTGCACGCAACCACCCCGCGACCCCTCACCCTCCACGCCACCGGCGCCTGGCAGGGCAGCTACCGGACCGACGTCGCCGCGCGCGACTTCACCTTCACCGTCGCGGAACCCGAGACACTCGGCGGCGACGACGCCGGCCCCAACCCCCTCGAATACGTCCTCGGTGGCTTCCAGGGATGCGTCGCCGTCGTCGTCGAGACGATCGCGAAGGAGCGCGGCATCGACGTGCGCGACATCCGGCTCGGCGTCTCCGGAACGATCGACCTGCGCGGCTTTCTCGGCGTGCCCGGGGTGTCGCCGTCATTCCAGTCGATCCGGGGTTGGGTGAGGGTGTACGGCGACCTGGACACCGCCGCCTTCGAGGATCTGGTCGCGGAGACGGAGCGGCGGTGCCCGGTGTTCAACCTGTTCCGCGACGCGGGGGTTACGCCCGAGATCGAGTGGACACTGAACGTCTGACGGTCCCGGCCTCAGAAGGCGTCAGCGGGCACCAGGGACTCGCCTGCTTCGATGGCCTCCACGATCCGTTCGGCGACCGCGCGGGGCGCGAGGCCGCGCGGCATGCGCGGCGCCACACCCGCGAGCGGTCGGGTGGCGAGACCGGTCTCCGTGTGGGGCGGCTGCGCGTCGCACACCAGAACCCCGGTGCGCCTCAACTCCCGGCCGAGGGCCTCGAGGCCCGCGGCGAGGGCGGCCTTGGACGCCGAGTAGGCCGCCATGCCGGGCATCGGCATGGCGGCCACCACCCCGGAGATCGCCACGAGGAAGCCCCGCGTCTCCCGCAGCGCGGGCGCCACCCGCCTGGCGAGCCACAGGGGACCGACCACATTGGTCAGGAAGAGCTCCTCCACCACCACGTCGTCGGTGTCCTCAAGGTTCCCGAACGCGACCACGCCCGTCGCGATCACGACGCCGTCGAGCCGCCCGTGCCGTCCCCGGACGTGGGAGACCAGGACATCTCCCGCCTCGGGGTCCCTGATGTCGAGGCGAAGCTCGGCCGACCGGCCGGCGGTGACGACCGTCGCCCCGCGTGCGCGGAGCACGTCGGCAATGTCGCGTCCGAGACCACCGGTTCCGACGACGGCGACGATGCATCCCTCAAGCTGGCGGCGCGTGCCACGAGAAGCTGTGCTCATGACGTGAGGTATATCGCGCCCGCGCCGGTGGTGCGCGCCGTCAGGCCTTGCGGAAGAGGTCGAGCTTCCCGAAGTGTTCCGCGAGCAGGTAGTACGCGGTGACCCGGTTGTGGCGGTGACCGCCCTTCATCTTCTGCCCGACTGCCGCGATCGCCGCGTCCAGTGTCGCGTCATCCTCGGTGAGCGCGAGCTTCTTCTTGAGGAATCCCTCGCGGACCCGGGTGGTCTCCGCCTCATCCGTGAAGGAGAGGAGGGAGGAGTCCTGCTTGCGCAACGCGATCCCCAGTTGGCGGACGATCCCGGCGATGACTGCGTCGTCGGCGTCCGGTGCGTACTTCTTGACGTCAGCTGCCCAATCGGCCATCTCAACCCCAATCCCGCTGGCGAGGGGCGCCGTCGCCCCTCGCTCCCCTCATCGTAGAACCCGGCTCGCATGCCGAGGCGGGAACGGAATCCGTGTGTGCGCGAATCTCGTCGCAGTAGGGTGTGCGCGTGGTCAGCCGATCGTCGGGGCGGATCTCGCGGCGGCGCGCCGACGCGGTTCCCCGGCATGTGCGACTGTGGTTCCTGGCCGTCATTCTCATCGCCGCGATCGGCACGGTGGGCTACATGGTGCTCGAGGGCTGGAGCCTCTCGGACGCGGCCTACATGGCGGTCATCACGCTCACCACGGTGGGGTACCGCGAAGTCAACGACATGGACACGGTGGGTCGCATCTGGACGATGCTGGTCGCGATCGCCGGGGTGGGCGTCCTCTTCGGGACGGTGGGCATCGTGGCCGAGGCGGTGCTGGCCGAGGCGGCGAGCGGCAAGAGGGAGGCACGGGTGATGCGTCACCAGATCGAGGAGCTCCGGGACCACTTCGTCGTGTGCGGCTACGGCCGGGTGGGATCCATGGTGTCCCGCGAGCTGGTTCGGGACGGCCACGCCGTCGTCGTCATCGACGTCCGGCCGGAGTCGCTGGTCACGGCCGCCGCTGACGGGCTGCTGACCGTGACGGGGGACGGCACCACCGACGCGGTCCTCATCCAGGCCGGCGTGGCCCGCGCCCGCGGGCTCGTCAGCTGCATCGACTCCGACGCCAACAATGTCTACGTGACCCTCTCGGCGCGCGCCCTCAACCCGGGCCTCTTCATTGTGGCGCGCGCGGGCGCGGAGGGCGCCGACCTGAAGCTCCTGCAGGCGGGCGCCAACCGGGTGGTCTCGCCCTACACCATGGCCGGGCGACGGATCGCGGAACTTGCCCTGCGGCCGCGTGTGGTGGAGTTCATCGACGCGGCGATGTCCCGTGGTGATCTCGCCTTCACGATGGAGGAGGTGGAGGTCCGTCCCGGTGGTCAGCTCGACGGCCGGTCCGTCGGCGACCTGCGGGCCCGGGGAGTGTTCACCCTCGCCGTGGTGGACCAGGGCGGCGGGTATCGCGCGAATCCGGCCGACGACGAGGTCCTCGAGGCCGGCGAGCACCTGATCGTCTCGGGAGCGGCCACCGAACTGCGCGAGCTCAGCCGGGAGGCCTGACGCGGGGTGTCCGCGCCCTCCGGCCGGACCAGTGGCGACGCCCGGGTTAGACTCGCGAGGGTGACCGTTCTCACCGTTCTCCTGCTGCTCGGAGGCTTGGCCGCCCTGGTCGCCGGCGGGGAGGTGCTCGTGCGCGGGGCCAGCGGGCTGGCGCGCGCATTCGGAATGTCTCCGCTCATCGTCGGACTCACCGTGGTGGCTGCCGCGACCTCGGCGCCGGAGCTGGCCGTGACCGTGGACGCCACCCTTTCCGGCAGTCCGGGCCTCGCCCTCGGCAACGTGGTGGGGAGCAACATTGCAAACGTGTTGCTGGTCCTGGGCGCGTCGGCGCTGGTCCTGCCACTGGCGGTCAGCTCGCAACTGATCCGTGCCGACATCCCGGTCCTTGCGGGCATGTCCATCCTCATGATGCTCCTCGCCCTCGACGGCTCCATCTCCCGGGCGGACGGCGTGGTGCTCGTCACCCTGGTGGCGGCCTACGTCGCGACGCTCGTCATCGTGGCGCGCCGTCGGGCCGCCACGGCCAACGGGAATGCCGAAGGGGGAGCGACGGACCCGTCCCGCGGGGAGCCCGCGGGGACCTCCGCGGGCAAGCGCCTCCTGCGCGACGTGGCGCTGGTGGTGGTGGGCGTGGGGTTGCTCGTCCTCGGCGCCCGCTGGCTGGTACGGGCCGCGACGGAGGTGGCCCAGTCCTTCGGAGTCAGCGACCTCGTGATCGGATTGACGGTGGTCGCTGTGGGCACCTCGCTTCCGGAGATGGCAACCTCGGTGATGGCCGCCATCCGCGGCGAGCGGGAGATGGCCGTGGGCAACGTGGCCGGCAGCAACATCTTCAACCTGGGGATGGTCCTCGGACTGGCGGCAGCGATCTCTCCCGAGGGGGTGCCCGTCGGCCGGGCCGCGATCGTCTTCGACATCCCCTTCATGGTGGCGGTGGCACTCGCGGTCCTGCCCGTGGCCTTCACGGGCTTCGCGATCAGTCGTCTGGAAGGCGCCCTCTTCGTCGGGTACTACGTGGCCTACACGGCGTTTCTGCTGCTCGCCGCAGCGCAGCATGACGCCCTCGAACCGTTCTCGGCGATCATGGCGGGCTTCGTGGCTCCGATCACCGTGGGATGGATCGTGGTACTCGCGGTCTACGAGCTGGGCGTCAGGCGGGGACGCCAAGCGGTGCGCGCCGAACTGGGGCTCCCCCCGGAGCCCGACGGCTCCGCGGGGCAGGCCGCGGGGGCTACAGGTAACTCTCCTTGAGATGCTCGATCGTCTCGCCCATCGCGGCGAGACCACGCCGGAGTGCCCGGTGTTCCCGGTGGTGCTGCCGGTAGAACTGGTGGTTCCGGGCGTTCGGGGTGTAAATGGGCCCGGGCTCGACCGCAGCCGCGAGCTGGTCCGCTCCGATCTGGCCGAGGGCGTGCATCCCCAGGAGGGCGGCACCCGTGGCGGAGGAGTCCGCAACCTCGAGTGCCATGACGGGAACGCCCAGCGTGTCGGTGAGGATCTGTACCCACAACGGTGTCCGCGTGATGCCACCGGTGAGCCGCACCATGTCCGTGGTCTGCTCCGAACCGTAGAGCGCATCCCACACGTCCGCGAGGCAGTTGACCACGCCCTCCATGGCGGCGCGCGCGAAGTGCGCCCGGTTGTGCTGCATGCCGAGTCCATAGAGCATGCCCTTGTCCTTGGGTGCCCAGTGGGGTGACCGTTCACCCGCGAAGTAGGGCAGCAGGAAGACCCCCTCTGCGCCGGGATCGATCCCCGCAGCGTCCTCCTGGAGCTTCGCGTACGCCGCGTCCCCTTCCAGATCCGGGTACAGCTTCTCCCGCGCCCACTGGAGTGTGAGGCCGCCGTTGTTGATGGCCCCGCCAACGAACCACGAAGGTTCCGGCGAGTCCGTGAGGAGGTAGCAGAATGTCCGCTCCCCGGGGTCGAACCAGGGTTCCTTGACGATCTTGCGGACGGCGCCGCTGGTTCCCACCGTGATGACGGTCTGCCCCGGCGCGGCGACGCCGGTTCCCAGGCTCGCCATCGCGCCGTCGCTCCCGCCGGCGACGACGGGCAGCCCCACCGGCAGTCCCGTCGCCTCCGCCGCGGCGGCCGTGAGGCCACCGACGACCGCCGAGGACGAGACGAGGGGCGGCAGCGCCTCGGGCTGCACCTCCGCGAGACGGAGCGCATCCGTGTCCCACGTGAGGCTCTGGAGATTCAGCAGCCCGGTGGTGGAGGCGAGGCTGAGATCGGAGGCCCACACGCCGGTGAGCTCGTGGAGGATCCAGTCCTTCAGGCCGACCCACATGTGGGCCCGCTCCGACTGCTCGGGGTCAACGCGGTTCCACCACCGCAGCCGCTGCGGGTGGTAGGTCGAGTGCACCGGGCAGCCGGTGCGGCGGTACAGGGCGTGCACGTTCGTGTCTGCGACGAAACTGCGGTAGACAGCCGTTGCGCGGGCGTCCGCCCAGGTCATGGCGTTCGCGAGGGGGGTGCCTTCGTCATCCGCGACGGGGAAGAGGCTGTGCATGGCCCCACTGAAGGAGATCCCGCCGGGAGGGACATCCGAGGCCGCCACCTCACGGAGGACGGTGGCCACCGCCTCCCACACATGCCGGACGTCCATCTCCGCCCAGCCCGGATGCGGCACCTGCAGGCTGTAACCGTGCGCCGCGGTCGCCCTGACGTGGCCCTCGCCATCCAGGAGAACCGCCTTGCAGTTGGTGGTACCGAGATCGAGCCCGATCATGTCCTCGTCACCTCTCTGGTTCGGCCTGCGGTCAGGCTATCGCTGGGCGTGTCACATCCGGGCCGGTTCCACCGGCTTCCCGCGGTGAACGGGCCGTTCCCCGCCGCCGGACCTGTGCCACGATCGACGGGAAGCCCACGGAGGAATGATGACGTTCACCGAACCACCCGCCGGCCGCGCCGTGCACCGCCTGCTCGGCGCCTCCGCGGCCCTCACGTTCCTGGCGGTCCTCCTGGGCGCGGTGGTGTGCGCCACGGAATCGGGCTTCGACTGTCCGAGCTGGCCGGGCTGCTATCCCGACCGCACGGTGCCCGTCGGTGACGTCAATCCGTGGATCGAGTTCGCTCACCGCGGTGTCGCCGTCATCACGGGCGTGGTCGTGTTCGTCGCTGCGATCGCGGTGCAACGGACCGCGTCCCTGCCTGCCTGGGTGAAGCGCCTGCCCTGGGTGACCCTGATCGCTGCGGGGGCAGCGGCCGTGTTCGGCATGGTCGTCGTCCTGTTCGACCTTCCCGTGGCACTCGGCGTCCTCGATCTGGCCTGCGCGCTCGTGGCCATGACCGCGTCCGCTGTCGCGGCCGCGGCGGCCCGGTGTGCGCAGCCGCGCTGGAAG
>JALHDK010000408.1 GCA_022838965.1 Actinomycetales bacterium
GGCGGCAACCGTGGCGACAGCTTCCTCGAAGCGGGCCGTCACACGCTCCTGGAGCTCGCGGTTCGCCCCATCGAGCTCCTCGTCCAGAGCCGCGCCCTTAGCCATCCAGTGTGCGCGACAGCGGCTGTAGAGAGCGTTAAGCTCATCGGCACGGGCGTCCGTCTGAGGGGTACGCTTGTCGGGGCGAAGTTGGAGGATCTCCCCCATTTCGGAGTTCAGCCGCTGGTTCTGATCCTTCAGGGCTCTGAGCTCCCGGATCTGGTCGGCCGTACGCGCATTGTCGGCGACCTGCTCGATCTCCAGCGCCCGGTCGAACTCCTCGGGTTCTAGCATCGTGTAGCTCCGCGCTGCCGACGACAGGGCCGAAGCTCGCTCCTCGAGGGCGCTGATGGCTGCCCTCGCCTCCGCGAACTGCGGCGCCTCACTCTCGATGGCGTAGAACTGGACCACGCCGACCTTGGATGGCGCGGCGCCAGAGTCCTGAGCGAGCAGCCCCGCGGCTGCCCCGGCCATGAGCACGATGACTACCAAACCGATCATGACGTGAGCGCGCACGTGATCGCCTCCCGATCTCGCGGCCTCCCGGCCGCTCCTATGTCGTAGACGCGCGGCCCACGCCCAAGGGTGCCTCCCATGAAGGCAGCGGAAGACGGCTCGGGGAACCGCACGCATATGAGATCCCGTGCTCTTCCTCGACAATCTGGGGCCGCGTTCGGCGTTGCCGCCGGAATCGTTTTCTTGGCAGTGGGGCTGCCGGCACCTGCTACCGCAGCCGAACGGCTCACGGACTCGCGCGCCCCGCTGTCCCGCCCCGCCCCCTCGCCGGACGGGCGATGGGTGGCCTATGTCGTGTCCACGGAGAGCGGCGACGCCGTCGCGGTCACGGCACTGCCTCCCGAGGGCGCGATTCAGCACGCCATGGTCACCGGCCCCATAGGGGACGTAGCGGCCGATCTGATCTGGACGGGCGATCCCTTCCCGTTGCTGTGGGTCACGAAGGGAGGCGCTTTATGGCTGATGGAGAGCGACGGCACGCTCGTGAGCCATAGCCTGGGCGCTCCGAGGAGCATCCGTGGGTACGCTTGGGACCCCCTCCGCGCGATGCTCGTGGTGCATGGACGGTCGGTGGCGGTCGAGCACAGCGTCCCCCCTACCCCTGATAGCAGCATCCTCTCCCTCGGCGGCGTCAGCTCCGAGATCTCATCGCTCGCCATCGAGCCTGAGACGGGATCACTACTCTATGCGGATCGAGGCGCGGTGGTGGCCCAGAACAGATCTGGCAGCGCGCGGACGGTGCTCTCTCCCGACCTTGAGATCGCCGAGTTCCGCTCAGCCCAGT
>JALHDK010000409.1 GCA_022838965.1 Actinomycetales bacterium
CCTCTTGTCCCGGTTCGCCCGGTTGGGCAAAACGGGGTGTCTGGCGGGTAGCCGTAGCGAAATTTCGGTTTCCCAGTCCGCCGCGTCCGCCTTTGCAGAGCAGGAGACGATCTCCATTCTTGAGCAGGTCGCCGACGAACTCCTTTTCAGGCTCCTGAATATCAGAGCGAATAATGGGTGTGTTCTTGGAAAGGTCATACTCCCAGGCCATTTCTGCGCCCAGGCGCCGGACCGTCGGCTTCCCACCCGCCAGCCACGTTCGACGCCACGACAACCGTGGAGCCACCGGACTCACGAACCGCGGGCCGCGTCGTGTAGACGGGAAGGGGGCGCGACGCCGCGGACGCGCGGGCAACGCGAACGGGCTCCCGGACGACCTCCACGGCGGGCCGGACAGCCGGCACGACGGGCTCGCGTACCGCGGGCGCGGGCTCGGACGGTTCCTCCGCCACCACAGCGGCGGTCCGCCCTTGACCCGGCGCCACATCGGTTGCCGTAGGAACGCTCGACCACCACAGCCAGCCGCTGGCCCCAACGACGAGGAGGCTAGCGGCGACCGCCATCGCGCGAGCGGGCCAAGCCGTGCGACCCACCGGGCCGCTCCGTCGCACCGCGCCGCACATCGCGGCCTCCGCGGAGGCGGGCAGGGCGATCGCGCCGGCCGCCGAGCGCAGGCGCCCGGTAAGTTCCAGCTCCTCACGGAGCATGGCCTCGCACTCAGGGCAGGCGCTGAGATGCTGGGATACCTCGGTCGGCAGGGCCGCCGACGCGATCCCGGCCCCCAGGTCTCGGATGGCTTCTCGCGCTCTCTTGCAGGTCATCCCCGGTTCCATCCTCAGTCTCGCTCGTAGGCGTCATCGAGCGCGTTCCTCAGCCTACGCCTCGCCTCGTGCAGCCTGGACGCTGCCGTTCCGCGGTTGATGCCGAGCGTCTCGGCCATCTCGTCGAGGCTCAAGCCCTCGAAGTAGTAGAGCACGACCGCCGCCCGCAGCTTCGGCGTCAACTGCGCGACCGCGTCACGAACCGTCAAGGCGGACGCGCTGTTGGGAGGGTCCGCCACCGGCTCCTCCCACTCCATGACATCGAGGGAGTCCGTGGCCCGCCGGCGGGTCCGGTTGCTGTGCCGGATCGCCAGGTTGATGGTGATCCGGATGAGCCATGTGCTCAGGCTCGCATCTCCGCGGAAGCGTCCGATCGAGCGGAAGGCGCGAACGAAGGCGTCCTGCACCACGTCCTCCGCGTCGGCGTGGCCGACCATTCGGGCGGCGACCGAGTACATCTGCCGCCGATAGGGCTCGGTCAGCTCGATGAAGGCCTCCGGGTCGCCCGCTCG
>JALHDK010000410.1 GCA_022838965.1 Actinomycetales bacterium
AGATCCCGAGGTTCTGGGCGAAGGAGGTGTCCGCGTGAACACCTCCCTCGAACAGCTTCTCGCCAACCTCCAGTCGGACGAGCGTGCGGTAGCCGAGGCCGCTCTCGTCCGGCTCGACCAGGGCCGGCCGGTCTACGGCCCGTGGCGCATCGACGACGGCCGCGACTACCCGAAGGAGGCGTTCGCCGAGGTCATCGACGCGCTCCACTACTGCGCGGCCGAGCTGGTGCGCCTTCGTCGCGCCCGGCCTCGCCCCGAGGGACGCCGGCTGCGCGTCTACGTCTGCCACCCGTTCGGTGGCGACCCCGAGGGCAACGCCCGCAAGGTGAAGGTCATCTGCCGCGCGGTCGTCGAGGGCGGCCACCTGCCGATCGCCCCGCATATCTACCTGCCCGCGTTCGTGGACGAGCGCGACGAGCGAGACCTCGCCATCACGCTCTGCCTCGAGCTGGTCGCGGTCTGCGACGAGCTGCGGGTCTACGGCGGCACGGTCACCGGCGGGATGCGCCGGGAGATCGATCGCGCCGAGGCCCTCGGCATCCCCGTCCGCTTCGTCACCCCGGAGACCCGGTCATGAGCGGCGCGCACTCCAGACGCAAAGGGGCCGAGTGGGAGCGCGAGCTGGTCCACCGCTTCCGCGAGGCCATGCCCGACGCCGAGGTGAAGCGCGGCCTCCAGTACCGCTCGGGCGAGGAGGCGCCGGACGTGGACGTCCCGTGCTTCTTCGTCGAGGCCAAGCACCACCACCGCACCAACGTCCGCGCCGCCCTCGAGCAGGCCACGGCCGCCTCGCCGAAGGGACGCTGGCCGATCGCGGTCTGCAAGGACGACCGCAAGTCGCCGCTCGTGGCGATGGACCTCGAGGACTTCCTCGACCTCCTCGCCGAGTGGTGGAGGGGGTGCCGCAGGTGAGCAGCACCTTCCGAGCGACGTTCGACGCCATCCGCACCGAGGTCGGGGTCGGTTCGTGCCGCGAGTTCGACGAGGCGAAGCCCCGTCACCGCTGCCTCGCCCGGCACGCGACGGTCCTCTCGGTGCTCGCCGCCATGAGCGACGAGTCGCCCGCGGGCTGGGTCGAACGCGAGGCGCTCACCCGCGCCCTCATCGCGGAGCACCAGGCGACCTCGCGGCCGTGCTGGGCGTCGACGTTGCTCATCGCTTACTACCCGATGCTGAGCCGCCTCCGTCATCGGATCTGGGGCGAGGCGCTCGACCGCGATGACCTCGACCAGCTCGTCATCTCCTGCTTCCTCCAGGTCGTCGCCTCGTTCCCGCTCGCGGAGGTCACCGATCGCACCGCGCTCAGGCTGCGGCAGCGAACCGAGCGCCGCG
>JALHDK010000411.1 GCA_022838965.1 Actinomycetales bacterium
GCCGCCTTGTCACCGAGAGCATGGACCTGCTCGCTGAGGACCTGTGAGACCTCCGCAGCCTGCCGGCGCAACTTCTCGACGTCAATGTCCTTGCGCTTGACCATCTCATCTCCTTGTCGCTGGTGCACGTGCCGTCGTGCGCGTGACCACTGTCACCCATTTTGCCCTCTTGTGACCCGGTTCGCCCGTGAAGCGGGGGCCGAGATGTTCCCCGGCCTCTCGCCCCCTCGTGCGGACAGGGAGCCAGGGGCGGGTTCATGCGAGACTGATCCCATGAAGGCAACCCTGCACACCTCGCTCGGCGACATCGTCGTGGACCTGTTCCCGAATCACGCACCGCGGACGGTCGCCAACTTCGTGGAACTCGCCACGGGCGCCCGGGAGTGGAAGAATCCCCGTACGGGCCAGCGGACCAGGACGCCACTCTACGACGGGGTCATCTTCCACCGGGTCATCCCGGGCTTCATGATCCAAGGCGGTGACCCCCTGGGCACCGGCACCGGTGGTCCCGGCTACACGTTCGACGACGAGATCCACCCCGAACTCGACTTCCGCGCCCCGTACAAGCTCGCCATGGCGAACGCCGGCAAGCAGCGCAACGCGCTCACCGGTCGCCCGTCCGGCACGAACGGGTCGCAGTTCTTCATCACCGTGGCGCCCACCACGTGGCTGCAGGGCAAGCACACGATCTTCGGTGAGGTCACCGACGCGGCCTCGCGCGCCGTCGTCGACGCGATCGCCGCGACGCCGACGGGCGCGAACGATCGCCCGGTCACCGATGTGGTCATCACCTCCGTGACCGTGGAGGAGTAGCCACGCGTGACGTGGGGCGCGCCCGGGCCTGACGGCCCGCCGACCTGCCCACGCCACCCCGGCGTGGTGACCTACGTGCGCTGCCAACGGTGCGGCCGGCCCACCTGCCCCGCCTGCCAGCGTCCTGCCCCCGTCGGCATCCAGTGCGTGGACTGCGTGGCCGCCGCGGCGCGGACCACGCGTGGAACGACGACGGTGGCCGGCGGTCGCCCGGTGTCCGGTCGGCCCACGGTCACCCTGACGCTGATCGCCCTCTGCGTCGCCGCCTTCGGTGCCCAGCTCCTCGTTCCGGGCTTCGCGAACACCTGGATCTTCGCGCCCTCGATCGGGGGGGTCGAGCCCTGGCGGTTCATCACCACCGCCTTCCTGCACGGTAGCCTGACCCACCTCGCCTTCAACATGTATGCCCTCTGGATCGTCGGGCCCACCCTGGAGAGGGTGCTGGGCCGCTGGCGCTACCTCGCGCTGTACCTGATCGCGGCCTTCGGTGGCTCGGTGGCGGTCCTCCTGCTGTCCTC
>JALHDK010000096.1 GCA_022838965.1 Actinomycetales bacterium
GTCGCGGTCGGCCACCGAGATGAACGCGGTGCCCCTGGTCGGCAGGCCGCCGTACGCGGCGGTCTGGGACTTCGCGAAGGCGCGCGGGAAGTCCGCGTCGATGCCCATCACCTCGCCGGTCGACCGCATCTCCGGACCGAGGATGGTGTCCACCACCGTCCCCTCCCTGGTCAGGAACCGGCGGAAGGGCAGCACCGCCTCCTTGACGCAGATGGGAGCCGCCAGGTCGACGCGGGCGAAGTCCCGGGCGGGGAGGATCCCCTCCGCCCGGAGCCCGGCGATGCTGCTGCCCGTCATGATGCGCGCCGCAGCCTTGGCGAGGGGAACCCCGGTCGCCTTCGAGACGAACGGAACCGTGCGGGAGGCTCGCGGATTGGCCTCGATGACGTAGAGGGTGTCCGACATCAGGGCGAACTGGATGTTGATGAGCCCCCGCACCCCGACCCCGGCCGCGATCGCCTCCGAGGACTCCCGGATGCGGTCGAGCACCGCCTGCGCCAGGTGCACGGAGGGCAGGACGCAGGCGGAGTCCCCCGAATGGATGCCCGCCTCCTCGATGTGCTCCATCACCCCGCCGAGGAAGAGTTCCTCGCCGTCGAAGAGCGCGTCGACGTCGATCTCGATGGCGTCATCGAGGAAGCGGTCGATCAGCAGGGGACCCGCGGACGCCTTCATGTCGGCCGCGCTGCGGTGCAGGTAGTCGCGCAGCTGCGGCTCGTCGTAGACGATCTCCATGCCCCGGCCGCCGAGCACGTAGGAGGGGCGCACCAGCACCGGGTATCCGATCCGTGCTGCCACCGCGACCGCCTCCCCGGCGGTGGTCGCGGTGCCGTAGGCGGGAGCGGGGAGGCCCGCCGTCGCCAGGACCGCGCCGAAGGCGCCACGGTCCTCGGCGGCGTGGATCGCCTGGGGAGGGGTTCCGAGGATCGGTACGCCGGCGTCCGCGAGCCGCTGGGCGAGCCCGAGCGGCGTCTGGCCACCCAGTTGCACGATCACGCCCGCGACGGGCCCGGCCGCCAGTTCAGCCTCATAGACCTCCATCACGTCCTCGAACGTGAGGGGCTCGAAGTAGAGGCGGTCGGAGATGTCGTAGTCGGTGGAGACGGTCTCGGGATTGCAGTTGACCATGACGGTCTCGTACCGGTCGCGGAGCGCCATGGTGGCGTGGACGCACGAGTAGTCGAACTCGATGCCCTGGCCGATCCGGTTGGGGCCGGAGCCCAGGATGATCACGGCCGCGCGCTCGCGTGGCGCCACCTCGGTCTCGAGGTCGTAACTCGAGTAGTGGTACGGGGTGGTCGCCGCGAACTCCGCGGCGCAGGTGTCGACCGTCTTGTACACGGGGTGGACGCCATGCGCCCGGCGCACCTCCCGGACCGTCACCTCGCTGAGGTGACGCAGTTCGCCGATCTGGGCGTCGGAGAGCCCGTGGCGCTTGGCCTGCCGGAGCAGCGCCGGCGTGATCGCCGGGGCGTCCTTCACGCGGCGCGCGATGTCGTTGACGAGCTTGATCTGGTCAAGGAACCACGGATCGATGCGGGTGGCGGCGTGGACCTCGTCGACGGAGGCGCCGCCCCGCAAGGCCTGCTGCACCGCCACGAGACGTCCCTCGGTGGGCACCGCGATGTCGCGCAGCAGCGCGGCCACCTCGGCGGGTCCCGGGGGCTGGCCCCGCCAGTGGAAGGCCAGGTCACGCTTGTCGATGGAGCGCATCGCCTTTCCGAGCGCCTCGGTGAAGTTCCGTCCGAGCGCCATCGCCTCGCCCACCGATTTCATGGTCGTGGTGAGCATGGGGTCGGCCGCCCGGAACTTCTCGAATGCGAAGCGCGGCACCTTCACGACGACGTAGTCCAGCGTCGGCTCGAAGCTCGCCGGCGTCGTCGCCGTGATGTCATTGGGGATCTCGTCGAGGGTGTACCCGATCGCGAGGCGGGCGGCGATCTTGGCGATCGGGAAGCCGGTCGCCTTCGATGCGAGGGCCGAGGAGCGGGATACCCGCGGGTTCATCTCGATGACGACGACGCGGCCCGTCTCCGGCTGCACGGCGAACTGGATGTTGCAGCCACCGGTGTCCACCCCGACCTCGCGGATCACGGCGATGCCGATGTCACGGAGCCGCTGGTACTCCCGGTCCGTGAGGGTGAGCGCGGGAGCAACCGTGATCGAATCCCCCGTGTGCACCCCGACCGGGTCCACGTTCTCGATCGAGCACACCACGACCACGTTGTCCGCACGGTCCCGCATGAGCTCGAGCTCGTACTCCTTCCACCCGAGGATGGACTCCTCGAGCAGCACCTCCGTGGTCGGCGAGTAGCGCAGGCCCGTGCCGGCGATGCGGTCGAGTTCCTCGGGGGTGTGGGCCAGCCCGGAACCCAGCCCGCCCATGGTGAAGGAGGGCCGGACCACCAGGGGGTAGCCCAGGTCAGCGGCGATCGCGTGGCACTCCTCCAGCGAGTGCGCGATCCGGGATCGCGCGGACTCAGCCCCGCACCGGTCCACCACCTTCTTGAACGCCTCGCGGTCCTCTCCCGCACGGATGGCGTCCACCTTCGCACCGATCAGCTCCACCCCGTACCGGTCGAGGACCCCCGACTCGTGGAGGGCGACGGCGGTGTTGAGTGCCGTCTGGCCACCCAGGGTGGGCAGCAGGGCGTCCGGGCGTTCACGCGCGATGATGCGCTCCACGACCTCGGGCGTGATCGGTTCGATGTAGGTCGCGTCGGCGAACTCGGGATCCGTCATGATCGTCGCCGGGTTCGAGTTCACGAGGATCACGCGCAGACCCTCCTGGGAAAGCACGCGGCAGGCCTGGGTGCCCGAGTAGTCGAACTCGGCCGCCTGGCCGATGACGATCGGCCCGGAGCCGATCACCAGGACAGACTTCAGGTCGGGGCGACGGGGCATCAGTTCTCCTGGAGGTCACGGCGCTCGCGCTCCGCGAGCATCACGTCCACGAAGCGGCCGAACAGGTGCTCGGCGTCGTGCGGGCCGGCTGCGGCCTCGGGGTGGTACTGCACGGAGAAGGCAGGCAGGTCAAGGGCGCGCAGCCCCTCGACCACGCCGTCGTTCAGTGCGAGGTGCGACACCTCGACACGCCCGTACCGGCCGCCGTCGAACGGCGCCACGGACGGGGCGTCGATGGGCGCATCGACGGCGAAACCGTGGTTGTGGGCGGTGATCTCCACCCGGCCGGTCGCGCGGTCGAGAACCGGCTGGTTGACACCCCGGTGCCCGTAGTCGAGCTTGTAGGTCCCGTAGCCCAGGGCGCGGCCCAGCAGCTGATGACCGAAGCAGATGCCGAAGAAGGGCAGCCGCGCGTCGAGAACCCCCCGCAGCAGCTCGACCTCGTGGGTCGCGGCCTGCGGGTCACCGGGACCGTTGGAGAAGAGCACCCCGTCAGGCCGCAACGCCAGGATCTCGGCGAGGGTCGAGTGCTGCGGCAGGACGTGGACCCGGCAACCACGCTCCGCGAGCTGCTGCGGCGTGCGGGCCTTGATCCCCAGATCGACGGCCGCCACCGTGCACCGTGCCGTCGTCCCCTCCGGGGGCTCCACCACGTACCCGACCGACGTGGTCACCTCGCGCGCGAGGTCGGCTCCGATCATGTGCGGTGACTGGCGGACCATCTCGAGGAGGACTTCCATCGCCTGCGGGCTGCCGTGTTCCGCTCCCGCGGGGAGAGCCGAGCCGGAGAAGATGCCCGCCCTCATCACACCACGGTCGCGGAGCCGCCGGGTCAGGGCGCGGGTGTCGAGATCGCAGATCCCCACGACCCCCTGGGCCACCAGTTCGTCCTCCAGTTCGCGCCGCGACCGCCAGTTCGAGGCGCGCCTCGCGGGATCACGCACCACGTAGCCCGCGACCCAGATCCGGGTGGATTCGGGGTCCTCGTCGTTGACGCCGGTATTCCCGATGTGTGGCGCCGTCATGACCACGATCTGGCGGTGATAGGAGGGGTCGGTGAGGGTCTCCTGATAGCCGGTCATCCCGGTGGAGAACACGATCTCTCCGACGGTCCGTCCGATGGCCCCGTAGGCCTTGCCGACCTGGGCGTATCCGTCCTCGAGCACGAGGACCGCGTCCTGCCGTTCACGCATCATGCCGGCGACCTCACCCCGTGAGGGCCCCGCCGAGGACCGTCGCCCGCCCGCGCAGGAACGTCGCGACCACCCTCCCCGGAAGCTCCATGCCGTGGTACGGCGTGTTGCGGGCCTTGGAGGCGAGCGCGTCCCGGCTGATCACGCGGGTGGCCCGCGGGTCCACGAGGGTCACGTTCGCCGGCTCGCCGACGGCGAGCGGCCGGCCCTGACCGGACAGCCGCCCGATCTCGGCGGGCTTCATGGACATGACACGTGCGACGTCGGCCCATGACAGGCGGCCGGTGTCCACCATGGTGAGCTGGACCACCGAGAGCGCGGTCTCCAGGCCGAGCATGCCGCTCGCCCCGGCCGCCCACTCGCAGTCCTTGTCCTCGTCCGCGTGCGGGGCGTGGTCGGTGGCGACGATGTCGATGGTCCCGTCCTGCAGGCCCTGCCTGACCGCCTCCACATCCGCTGCCGGGCGGAGCGGCGGGTTGACCTTGAAGATGGGGTCGTAGCTGCGGACATACTCGTCCGTCAGGAGGAGGTGGTGCGGGGTGACCTCGGCGGTCACGTCAATCCCGCGCGACTTCGCCCACCGGATGATCTCGACCGATCCGGCCGTGGAGACGTGCTGAACGTGGAGGCGCGAGCCGACATGCCCGGCGAGCAGCACGTCGCGCGCGATGATCGACTCCTCCGCCACCGCGGGCCAGCCGGTCAGACCGAGCTGCGCGGACACCGTCCCCTCGTGCATCTGGGCGCCCTCCGTGAGGCGCGGGTCCTGGGCGTGCTGCACGATGACGCCGTCGAAGGCCTTGACGTACTCGAGGGCGCGCCGCATGAGGACGGGGTCGGCCACGCACTTCCCGTCGTCGGAGAAGGCCCGGACACGGGCGGCGGAGGCGGCCATCGCCCCGAGCTCGGCGAGGTTCTCGCCTCGCAGGCCCACCGACACGGCTCCCACCGGGTGCACGTCCACCCAGCCAGCCTCCTGCCCGAGACGCAGCACCTGCTCGACCACGCCGGCGGTGTCCGCGACCGGTTCGGTGTTCGCCATCGGGTGCACCGCGGTGAAGCCGCCCAGCGCGGCCGCGCGCGTTCCCGTCTCGACCGTCTCGGCGTCCTCACGCCCGGGCTCGCGGAGGTGGGTGTGGAAGTCGACGAGGCCGGGGAGTGCCACGAGGCCGGTCCCGTCAATCGTGACGACGTCGTCGCGCGCGGCGTCGGCCGCGCCCGCGCCGAGGGCGGCGATGACGCCGTCGGCGAGCAGCATGTCGGTCGGGTCGCCGCCGAGCAGGGCGGCACCGGTGATCAGGTACGCGGTCATGCGTCAAGCCCTTCATCCGAGGCGAGCAGGAGGTACAGGACGGCCATGCGGACGAAGACGCCGTTGGCCACTTGCTGGAGGACCGTGGATCGGGCGGAGTCGGCCGCCGCGGCCGAGATCTCCAGGCCGCGGTTCATCGGTCCCGGGTGCATCACGATCGCGTGGTCCGGCAGCCGGCGCAGACGCTCGGCGTCGAGCCCGTAGGCGCGCGTGTACTCCTGCGGGGAGGGGAAGTACCCGCCACCGGACCCGGACATGCGTTCACGCTGCACCCGGAGCATCATCACGGCATCCGGGCCGTCGTCGATGACGGCGTCGAAGTCGTAGCTGATGGTCGCCGTCCAGGTCTCCGCCCCCACCGGAATCAGGGTGGGCGGGCCGACCACGGTCACCTCGGCTCCAAGGGTGTGGAGCAGGTCGACGTTGGAACGAACGACCCGGGAGTGCAGGATGTCGCCCACGATGGCGACCTTCCTGCCGGCCAGTGTGGTGCCGGCGGGGACGGGCGATCCGTCCAGCGCACCGGTGAGGAAGCGACGCATGGTGAAGGCGTCGAGGAGCGCCTGGGTGGGGTGCTGGTGTGTGCCGTCCCCGGCGTTGATGACGGGCACGTCGATCCAGTCGGTCTCGGCGAGCCGCTGCGGCGCACCCGAGGCGGGGTGCCGCACGACGACGGCGTCGATGCCCATGGCGTTCAGCGTCTGGGCGGTGTCCTTCAGCGACTCCCCCTTGGAGACGGACGATCCCCGGGCGGAGAAGTTGATGACGTCCGCGGACAGCCGCTTGGCCGCGGCCTCGAAGGAGATGCGCGTGCGGGTGGAGTCCTCGAAGAAGAGGTTCACCACCGAGCGGCCACGCAGGGTCGGCAGCTTCTTCATCTGCCGGGACTGGGTCTGAGCCATCGCCTCGGCGGTGTCGAGGATGGCGAGCGCCTCGGCGAGCGACAGGTCGGCGGCGGACAGCAGGTGCTTCATTTCTCCCCCTCAATCTCGACGGCGTCGATGCCGTCGATCTCGGCCAGCTTGACGAGCACACGTTCCGAGGCGGCAGTGGGCAGGTTC
Organism: Actinomycetales bacterium; assembly: GCA_022838965.1. The sequence goes on from JALHDK010000096.1 coordinate 6,471, forward strand.
TTGCCCACGAAGTCGGCGCGGATCGGGAGTTCCCGGTGCCCGCGGTCCACCAGGACGGCGAGCTGGATGCGGCGCGGACGGCCGAGGTCGGTGATCGCATCCAGGGCGGCGCGCACGGTGCGCCCGGAGAACAGGACGTCGTCGACGAGGACGACCGTCTTGCCGGCGATCCCGCCCAGCGGCAGTTGCGTGCGCCCGATGGTGCGCATCGGCTGGCGGCGGAGGTCGTCCCGGTACGGGGTGACGTCCAGCGAACCGACCTCCACGACGGCTTCGGTGATGGAGCGGGCGATCCGCCGGGCGAGCGGAACGCCTCGGGTCGGGATGCCGAGGAGGACGATGTCCTCGGCTCCGTGGTTCTTCTCGAGGATCTCGTGGGAGATCCGCGTCAACGAGCGGACGATGTCCGCCTCGTCCAGGACACGCCGGGACATGGCTGCCTCCTTCGCCGCCTCACGGGACGGGGTTAAAGGAACGGGTCGGGGTCAGCATAGCCGGCGCACCGCGCCGTCCCTGCATCGTGTCCGCGCGTCAGGCCGGCGTGCCGCCCAGGTCCTCCCGCAGCGCGGGGCCGAGCACGCGGATCGTGTCGAGGACCGCGTTGACGAACCCCGGGGAGCCGTCGGTGGAGAGTTCCGCGGCGAGCTTGACCGCCTCGGAGATCGCCACCACGTCGGCGATCTCGTCGTTGAAGAGCAACTCCCACACCGCCATCCGCAGGATGGCGCGATCGACGGCGGGCATCCGGGCCAGCGGACGCTGGGCGTAGGTGGCCAGCACGTCGTCGATGTCGGCGAGGTGGGCGGCGACGCCCTCGACGATCTCCGCGGAGTACTCCGGCAGCGGGGTCTGGGCGGCGGTGAGGGCGAGGCGTTCCTGCAGCAGGTCGGAGAGGGCGAGGGGTGTGTAGCGCCCGCGCTGGTCGGCCTCGAAGAGCACGTCGACGGCCCGTCTCCGGGCCTTGGTCCGCCCCGTGACGCGACGCTTCGGCGGGTCAGCCTCCATCAGTTGGCG
>JALHDK010000097.1 GCA_022838965.1 Actinomycetales bacterium
CCAACCAGGAGGTGATCACCCACCCCGACCTGCCCGCACTCACCGCCTGAACCACAAACAGAAGGATCACCCAATACACCACCCCAATGGACTTGACCCGTCCAGAGGTCGAAAACCTCTCGGCTCACCCGTTTCGCGGTCGCAAGTTGCATCCGGCCAGCACGCAAGTCCGGGGTACCGATTGAGTATCCGAACTCCTCACCAAGTGACGCAGGAGGGGCAGTCTTGTGTTCGCAGTCAACGACGATCGCAAGGTCTCCGAGGATCATCGTGAATCGCCGCCACCAATCGACAACATGTCGAGCGCAGAGAGCACACTCTCCTGTAGCGCTGCTCTCGCTGCGAAGCCCTCCCTTATCTCCTCCGTGAGGCGGGTGATCTTCTCGTCGAGGGGTTCGCCGTCGTCCTCGACGTCCGCAGCGCCGACGTACCTGCCGGGGGTCAGGACATGGTTGTGGTCGGCGATCGCCTCGAGGGTGACGGAGGCGCAGAACCCGGGGACGTCCTCGTACGGCTTGCCGTTGGGTTCGCCGCGCCAGCGGTGGTAGGTGGACGCAACCTGGGCGACGTCGTCGTCGGTGAACTCCTTGGTGGTACGCGTGGCCATGTGGCCCAGCCCACGGGCGTCGACGAACAGCACCTCGCGGTGGCGGTCGCGTTGCGGGCGCTCGGAACGCACCGTCCGGGAGGACTTGTCCTTGGTGAGGAACCACAAGCACACCGGGATCTGGGTGGTGTAGAACAACTGGCTGGGCAGGGCAACGATGCACTCCACCAAGTCCTCCTCCACGAGGCGGCGGCGGATGTCGCCCTCCCCCGACTGCTGCGAGGACAGCGACCCGTTCGCCAGCACCGTGGCCATGGTGCCGGTGGGGGCGAGGTGGTGCAGCATGTGCTGGATCCACGCGAAGTTCGCGTTCCCCGCCGGTGGGATGCCGTACTTCCATCGCGGGTCGTCGCGGAGGCGTTCGCCGCCCCAGGTGGAGATGTTGAAGGGCGGGTTGGCGAGCACAAAGTCGGCGCGCAGGTCGGGGTGGAGGTCCTGGTGGAAGGAGTCACCCCACTGGGGGCCGAGGTTGGCGTCGATGCCGCGCAAGGCGAGGTTCATCTTCGCCAGCCGCCAGGTGGTGGGGTTCATCTCTTGCCCGAACACGGAGATGTCGTTGCGTTGCCCGCCGTGCGCCTTGACGAACTTGTCCGCCTGGACGAACATGCCCGCCGACCCGCAGGCGGGGTCGTACACCCGGCCGTTGAACGGTTCCAGCATCTCCACCAGCAGTTGGACCACGGAGCGGGGGGTGTAGAACTCGCCGCCGCCCTTGCCCTCGGAGGAGGCGAACTGGCCGAGGAAGTACTCGTACACCCGGCCGAGGACGTCGAGGGACTGGTTCTCCTCCGACGCCAGGTCGTCCCGGGAGAAGGTGTCGATCAGCCCGCCCAGCATGATCGGGGTGAGTTCCCGGCGGGCGAAGTTCTTCGGCAGCACCCCCTTCAGAGACGGGTTCTCCCGTTCGATCGCGTCCATGGTCATGTCGATGCGGGCGCCGATGTCGGGCCGCTTCGCCGCGGCGCGGAGGTCCTCCCACCGGTGTCCTTCGGGGATCCAGAAGACACCCGTGGCGAGGTACTCGTCGCGGTCAGCGAGCACGGACCGCTTCGCCTCAGGGGTGGGCATGAAGTAGTCCGAGGACTCATCGTCCACCAGGGTCGCGAGTTCGCGTTCCCGCTTGTTGAACACGTCCGAGACGTACTTCAGGAAGATCAGCCCCAGGACGACGTGCTTGTACTCCGCGGCGTCCATGTTCGACCGCAGTTGATTCGCCGCATCCCACAGAGCCGCCTCAACGGACCTCGCCGTTCCGTTCGACTTCCTTGTCCGTGGTGGCACAACTACCTCGCTCTTCAACTCGCTTCAAAGACCAGACTTTCACACAACCAGAAGGGCATGGTCTCTGACCATGCCCTTCATCGGATTCACGCTGGCCTGTCAGCCCTTGCCCAGGGTCTTGCCGGCGTCCGACTTCTGCGACTTGGACGAACTGTCCGATGCCAGCGTCTTACCGGCTTTCGACAGCGCGGCCTTGCTCGGCTTGCCTCCTTTGGACACGTCACCACCTCCCTTCATCGGTGCCAGTCTTGCTGCACCCACTGTCACCGGCGTACCTCGCGACCGCGTTGGGTGTCGAGCACGAAGCAGGGCCGCGAGGTAATGAGACGATCCGGTCCCAACCTGTGGACACCATTTCAGAAATGAATCGCGCTACTTCAGAGTTCGCTGCATCTCGACAACTCAGAACGACTCCCGCGCCATGTCCGCGAACCGCGACAGGTGCCCCTGGAACGCGACGGTGATGGTGTCCGTGGGGCCGTTGCGGTGCTTGGCCACGATGATGTCCGCCTCGCCGGCGCGGGCGGCCTCGGTCTCGAGCTCCGACTTGGAGCGGTAGGCGTCCTCGCGGTGGAGGAGCATCACCACATCCGCGTCCTGTTCGAGGGAGCCGGACTCCCGCAGGTCGGACATCTGCGGCCGCTTGTCCTGCCGTTGCTCCGGGCCACGGTTGAGTTGCGCCACGGCGATCACCGGCACCTCGAGCTCCTTGGCGAGGAGTTTGAGGGCGCGGGAGAACTCGGACACCTCCTGTTGCCGGGATTCCACCTTCTTCCCCGACGTCATGAGCTGGATGTAGTCCACCACTACCAGCCGCAGGTCGTGCCGCTGCTTCAGCCGCCGGCACTTCGCCCGGATCTCCATCAGCGACATGTTGGGCGAGTCGTCGATGAACAGCGGCGCCTCCGAGAGCCGGCTCATCGTGGAGGCGATCCGGTCCCAGTCCCTCCCGTCCATGCGGCCACGCCGCAGCCGCTGCATGTCGATGCCGGTCTCGGCAGCGAGGAGGCGGGTGGTGAGTTCGGTGCGACCCATCTCGAGGGAGAAGATCACCGACGTGAGCCCGTGCCGGACGCTGGCGGCCCGGCAAATGTCAAGCGCCAGCGTCGACTTGCCGATGGCCGGCCGCGCCGCCACGATCACCATCTGCCCGGGGTGCAACCCGTTGGTGAGCGCGTCGAGATCCCGGAAGCCGGTGGGAACCCCGATGAGCCCCTCCCCGCGGCTGCCGTTGCGCTCGATCTCCGCCACCGTCTCGTTCATGATCTCGCCGAGCGGCCGGTAGTCCTCGGATGCCCGCCGTTCGGTGACCGCGTACACCTCCGCCTGGGCCGCGTTGACGAGGTCGTCGACGTCGCCGCCGTCGGTCGCGTACCCCAGTTGCGTGATGCGGGTGCCGGCCTCCACGAGACGGCGCAGCACCGCCTGCTCCCGGACGATCCGGGCGTAGTAGCCGGCGTTGGCCGCCGTGGGAACCGAGGCGATGAGGGTGTGGAGGTAGGGCGCGCCACCGACACGCCCGAGGTCACCACGCTTCGCGAGTTCACTGGCAACGGTGACGGCGTCGGCGGGCTCCCCGCGGCCGTAGAGGTCAAGGATGGCGTCGAAGATCGTCTCGTGGGCGGGGCGGTAGAAGTCGTTCTTCCGCAGGGTTTCCACGACGTCCGCGATCGCGTCCTTGGAGAGGAGCATGCCGCCGAGGACCGACTGCTCGGCGAGGATGTCCTGCGGAGGGGTGCGGTCAAAGGGGACGGGATCACGCTCGTTGATCTGTGCGACCATTGCACCCCTCGCTCGTCACGGCCCCGGCAGACCCCAGCAGATCACCGACCACTGACATCCACCTGCACGCATCCCCTGCGATTCCAGAGACGTTAGCCGCCGTGACCCAACCGGCCAAACGGCGCCTCAGCCCCTGCTGTGGAGCACGGGGCGCGGCGTGTGGATGCGATGTGGATCACGCTCGGGAAGCGTGTTCACAGCTGTGGACAACATTGTGGAAGCATCCCGGGCAATGCTCTGGCAGCGCGGTCAAAGTGCCGTGAATCCGCCACTTCCGCAGTGGTGGGGCTGTCCACCCCTGTGGACAGGAATTCCCCGGCAAAGTGGTGGACGACACACCGGGGAGCCGCGGCGGATGTCCCCCCAACGGCGTGGCGCCCGGGCACACGAGAAACCGGCCCGAGCGCCGATCGCTCGAGCCGGTTTCACACCATGCCACCCGTGGTCCTACCTGGCAGGGCGGACCTGGATGTTCACCTCGGCATTGACGTCGTCGTGCAGCTGGACCGTGACCTTGTAGTCGCCCACGGCCTTGATGTGGGTGCCGGTCTGCACCCGGCGACGATCGACCTGCACGCCCGCCTCGGCCAGCGCCTCCGCGACATCACTGGCGGTGACCGCACCGAAGAGCCGGCCGGACTCCCCCGCGCGCATGCGGAGCACGATGGTCTCCGCCTGCAGCCGGTCGCGCAGCGCGCGCGCCTCATCGATGGAGGCGATCTCGCGGGCCCGCCGCGCGGCCTTCATCTGTTCGATCTGGCGTGCCGCGCCCTTCGTCCACGCGGTCGCGAACCCGCGGGGCAGGAGGTAGTTCCGGCCATAACCGTCCTTGACCTCGACGACGTCGCCCGCGTTCCCGAGACCCGAGACGTCCTGCGTGAGAATCAGCTTCATCCCTTGCACCTCCCGATCAGCGAGCGGAGCTCGAGTAGGGCAGCAGCGCCATCTCGCGCGCGTTCTTGACGGCCTTGGCGATGCGGCGCTGCTCCTGGACGGTGACACCGGTCACGCGGCGGGCGCGGATCTTGCCCCGGTCGGAGATGAACTTCCGCAGGGTGGAGGTGTCCTTGTAGTCGACGGTCACGGGCACCTTGAGGGGTGCGACCTTCTTGATCGGTTTGCGAAGTGGGGGCCTCGCCATGGTGTCTGTTCTCCTCTGTCACTCCCGGGCCCGGCCCGGTCACGTTCACTCTTGGGTCAGCCGCACGCAATGGCGGCCTGGTTGTCTCAGAACGGGGGTTCGTCCCCGAAGTTTGTGGCGCCGCCCGTCGCCCACGGGTCGTCCACCGCCCCGCCGGCCGGAGCGCCGTAGTCGATCCGGCTCCCGCCCTGCGGGCCGCCGTGGCCACCACCCCGCGGTGCCGTCTCGCCCCAGCCCCCGCCGCGGCCGCCCTCGGCGCCCCGCCCCGAGCGCGAGACCTTGGCGGTGGCGTACCGGAGCGAGGGACCGACCTCGTCCACCTGGAGTTCCACCACCGTGCGCTTCTCGCCCTCGCGGGTCTCGTAGGAGCGCTGGACGAGCCGGCCCTGCACGAGCACACGGGTGCCCTTGGTGAGGGATTCGGCAACGTTCTCCGCCGCCTCACGCCAGACCGAGCAGCGCATGAACAGGGTGTCCCCGTCCTTCCACTCGTTGCTCTGCCGGTCGAAGGTTCGCGGCGTCGAGGCGACCGTGAAGGACGCGACCGCCGCGCCGGACGGGGTGAACCGGAGTTCGGGGTCGGCCGTCAGGTTGCCGACCAGTGTGATGACGGTATCGCCAGCCATGTCGTCGTCGCTCCCGTCAGCGCACTGGCTTCGGCGCCATCGGCGCGGGAATCCGGGGGGCGCGCACGGCCGGGGTCACGGGCGCCGCAGGCGTCGCCGGGGCCGGCGGCGCCGCCGCCGGAGGCGCGGGGGTGGCGGCCGCGGGGGCAGCCGCAGGGGCGGACTTCGCCTTCGGCGCCTTCGCGGCCCTGGGGGCCGGCTTCGGCTCCGGACGCAGCAGCTTGGTGCGCAGCACCACCTCGGCGAGGCCGAGCTGGCGGTCCAGTTCCTTGGCGGTCTCCGGCCGGGTCGTCATCATGACGACGGCGTAGATGCCCTCGGAACGCTTCTTGATGTCATACGCGAGGCGGCGCTTGCCCCAGATGTCCACCTTGTCGATGGTGCCGCCGTCGTCCTTCACCACCTTGAGGAACTTGTCGAGCGTCGGTGCCACCGCCCGCTCGTCCAGGTCAGGGTCGAGGATGACCATCAGTTCGTATTCACGCATGCGGGATGACCCGCCTCCTTCGGTCTCAGCGGTCACGGTCGGTCCGTGACAGGAGGATGTGGCCCGCGTTCACGCACGCCGGGGCCGACCATCCAGTCTAGCCGATCGCGGCGTACCCACGAACCGCCGCCTGGAGTCCGCCCGGCCTCACGCCTCACGGATTCTGATCGCCGCCGGGATTGCCGTCGGCGTTCCCCGGCTCGGTGGTGTCCGTGGGCGACGGCGTGGGCTCGCCCGTCGGCTCGCCTGTCGAATCCGGCCGGTTGCCAGGGCGGGTGGGCTCTTCGGTCGGCGACGGTTCCGGCGTCGTCTCCTCGGGGCTGGGCGACTCGGTGGGGGTCTGGGTCACCGGCGTTGGGGAGGGGGTGCGTGTGGGCGGCTTGATGGTGGGCTCCGGGAAGCCCTGCACCTCCACCCCGTCCAGCGCGACCTTCATGTAGTCGGTCCAGATCCGGGTGGGCCACGTCCCGCCCGCCACGATCCGCACGCCGCCGAATCCGGTGAGTTCCTCCTCCTCGCCGTTCGGGCCGGTCTGGTACATGGCGACAACCGTCACCAGCTGGGGCACGAATCCCGCGAACCACGCCGAACGGTAGGACTGCGACGAACCCGTCTTGCCCGCCGCGGGGCGGCGCAGCTCGGCGGCCGTCTTGCCGGATCCGCCCTGCACCACGGCCTGCATCGCGTAGGTGGCGTTGGTGATGACCTCGGAGTCGACCACCCGTTCACCCTCCGAGTGCCCCCGGTAGCGGGTGTTCCCCCTCGAGTCCTCGACGCGGTCCACGATGTAGGGCTCGTGCCGCACCCCGCCGCTGGCGATGGTGCCATACGCCCGCACCATGTCGATCGCACGGGGGCTGGCCGGTCCGAGCACGTTGGAGGGCGAGTCGATCAGGCCGGGAGTGTCGGCGGGGATGCCCAGCCTCTCGGCGACATCAACCGTGCGCGCTGGTCCGTACTCCACATTGAGCTGCACGTAGACGGTGTTCACCGAGTCCTGGGTGGCCCGGACGAGATCGATGCGGCCCCGGTTGACCGAGTCGTAGTTCCGGACCGTGTAGCCATCGATGGTCATGGGCGTGTAGGACTCGTAGGTGTCCCGGAGCGACGCGCCGTTCTCCAGCGCGGCGATCAGCGTGAACGGCTTGAAGGTGGAACCGCCCTGGGCGCGGTCCTGGGTGACCGCGTTCCGGGACTGGGTGACGAAGTCCGGGCCCCCGTAGAGCGCCACGATGCGGCCGGTCGCCGGGTCCATCGAGACGAGGCCGACGCGGTTGTTGGCCGGCCGGTCATCGGGCAGCTTGTCCACAGCGGCAACGGCGGCGTCCTGGCGGGGCTTCTCGATGGTGCTGATGATCCGCAGGCCCGCGGTGTCCATCTCGGCCGGGCTGATGCCGGCCTTCTCGTTCAGTTCGGTGCGCACGGTGTCGAGCAGGTAGCCGTTGGGGCCGGCGAAGGTGTTGGTGGGCACGAATTCGATGGTCTGGGGGAACTCCTGGGCGTCCCGCTCCTCCTGCGTGATCCACCCGTCCTCGACCATGA
>JALHDK010000412.1 GCA_022838965.1 Actinomycetales bacterium
AGGATCTGCTCCACCGGGTTCAGCTGCCGGATCAGGATGGCTCGCACGTGTTCCGGATGCTCCCGGGCCATCTCGCGGTAGATGGCGGGGTCGTGCTGGCCGTCGTCCCCGACCAGGAGCCACCTGATGTGGGGGAACTCGATCGCCAGCCGGCGCAGCGCGGTGCGCTTGTGCTCCTGACCGGAGCGGAACCACCCGGTGTTGGTGGGACCCCAGTCGGTCATGAGCATGGGACCCTCCGGGAACCCGTGGGTCCTGAGGAACGTGGTGAGTGTGGGTACCACGTTCCACGCCCCGGTTGACAGGTAGAACACCGGCATCCCCGGGTGGCGCGCGAGGAGGGTGGTGTACAGCTCCGACATGCCCGGCACCGGCTTGCGGGTGGTGGTGTGCCGCACGAAGGTGTTCCAGGCGGCGATGAGGGCACGCGGGAGGTACGTGACCATGACGGTGTCGTCGATGTCGGAGATGAGCCCCACCCGCGTGGCGCGGCTGACGATGAGCACGCGCTCCCGCACCGCGTCCGCCGCGACCGGGTCGATCGTGACCTCGCGCCAGCCGGGCGCCATGCCGTGCTTCCGGATGATGACGTCGATGTAGCCGGCGCGGTCGGTGCGGGTGTGGACCGTGGCCTCACCCGCCGTGATCACCACGGGCAGCCCGGTCACATGAATGGAGACGAACTGTCGCCAGCCCCGCTGCGCGTGGGCGAGGGCGCCGCCCCCGTTGACGTCGGAGTAGTCGACGCCCGGCTTGCGCATCAGGACCCGGCCCAGCACCCGCACGAAGTCCTTCGAGCCGTATCCCATGAAGGTGACCACCTGGGGCCGCCACCCCTCCCGCCACCGCCGGTGCATCATCCTGCTGTTGATCGCGTCCTCGATCCGGGCGCCACGGGAGAGTGCCATGACACGAACCTAGCGAGCCACCGAACGGCCCGCAGAGTGGTTCCCGCCGCCGACCGCCGGCGAGCCGCCGATCGCCGCGGCGAGGGCGGGGTCCGCGGCGCAGTACTCGTCCAGGAGCGAGCGGGCCACGGAGAGCGAGTCGACCAGGGGGTGGCAGGCGAAGGACCGGAGCGCGAGCACGGGGTCATGTTCCGTCGCGGCGCGCAGGGCGAGTTCCTCGCTCCCGGACACCTGCGTCATGAGTCCGGCCATCTCGCAGGTCACGGGTGCCACCGGCCGCGGGTGGATGCCCTCCGGGTTCACGAGGCAGGGGATCTCGACCAGCGCGTCGTCCGGCAGTTGCGCGATGGCCCGCCGGCCGGCCTGCAGGTTGCGCACGCCGAGGATGATCCAGGCGGGGGGCGCGCTCCCGCTCAGCTCGCGCACCGCGGCCTCCCACAGGGCCGCGGCGAGCGGGGGGTTGGCGGCGGCGGCGTCGAAGAAGGTCCGCTGCTGGATGTGCACCTGGCGGCCCCGCGGTTCGCGCGAGCGGAGGCGGGCGCCCGCCTCGCGTTCGTACCAGTAGTAGTACAGGTACTCGATCGGCAGCGCCCGGAGCGACTCCACCACGTCCTGGCCGAGCATCCGCGCCTCGGGAATGCCCGCCAGCGTCTCCTCCGCCTCGAGGAGGGCCGGCAGCACGTCCCTGCCGTTCACGATGGCCGACCGCAGCCACCCGAGGTGGTTGACGCCCACGTAGTCGAACTCGTGGATCGGATGGCGGATCGCCGTCGCGACCCGGGTGACCAGCCGCATGGGGGTGTCGCACACGCCGATGACCCGGTCCCCGAGCCGGTCGTGCATTGCCCGGGTGATCACGCCGGCAGGATTCGTGAGGTTGATGACCCGCGCGTGGGGCGCGCGCTCGGCGATGAGCGCGGCGAGCGCCCGCGCCACCGGGACGGCGCGCAGGCCGTGGGCCAGGCTGCCCGCGCCCACCGAGTCCAGGCCGAGCAGGCCGTGGCGGAGCGCGATCTCCTCGTCCCGCACCCGGCCGCTGGTCCCCCCGACCCGGATGGCGACCACCACCACGTCGGCGCCGTCGACGGCGGAGCCGACGTCCGTCGTCGTGCGCACGTGGGGGCGGGGGGAGTCGCCGAGGCCGGCGATCACCCGGGAGACGACCTCGAGGCGGGTGGCGTCACTGTCGGTCAGCACGAGGTGGTCGACGGGGCTCGCGGGGTCGCCGGCGAGCGCCCGGTACAGCAGCGGTACCCGGAAACCACCCCCGCCGACGATCGTGAGCTGCATGGCCCCCACG
>JALHDK010000098.1 GCA_022838965.1 Actinomycetales bacterium
GGGTTCGAGGTCGAGCTCGTGACCGTCGGTGCGGAAGAGTTCGAGTGCCTCGTCGTCGCCATCCTCGGCCGCCCGCTCCGCGGCCTCGGGGTACAGGTACAGTTCCGCGAGGTCGATGGTGCTCCGGGTGTGGATCGGGTCGAGGCAGCGCACACACTCACCGGAGAGCTCCACCGTCGCGGTCCCCGCGACGAGGATGCCGTCATGGGCGGAGGTGAGCACGAGTTCGATGCGCATCGCACTTCCCTCGGGAACCCCGATCACGGCGATGGCGAGATCCGCGGGGGCCGGGACCTCGAGCGTCAGGGCACGCGTGCTCCCCGGCGCGCGGGGCAGGTCACTGGTCGCGACCACCAGCGGCTTCACTCCTCGGCCTCCACGCGGTGCTCGAGGCGCGCCTGGATGACGGTGCGGCCCGCCTTGACCTGCTTCGCGATCTGGCCCAGTTCGATCTCCAGCTGTGCGAGCTGACGATCACAGTAGTCGTTGGCCTGGTCGGTGAGCTGGCGGGCCTCACGCTCGGCCTGCGCGATGATCTCCGCCGCGCGCGCCTTGGCGGACGCCACGACGGACTCCTGTTCCACGAGCGTCCGCGCCCTCTCCTCCGCCGCGGCAATGACCCGGGCAGCCTCCTCGTTCGCGCGCTCGACCACGCCACGCGCACCGGCCACGATCTCGTCGGCCTCCGCGATCTGGGCGGGGACAACCGCCCGCGCCGCGTCCAGCAGTGCCAGCACCTCCGCGCGGTTGACGAGCACCGAGGCGCTCATGGGCACGCCGCGCGCGTTGGTGAGCACCTCGGTGAGCTCCTCCATGATCGCGAGCAGGGACTCACCCCGCGGCACGTCAGACACTGCGAACCTCCTTCCTCAGTCGCATCAGGCTGCTCGCCACCGCGTCGGGCACCAGGCCGGTGACGTCGCCGCCATGGCGTGCGATGTCCTTGACGTGCGATGACGCGATGTGGCTCAGCGATGGGTCACCCATGATGAACACCGTCTCGACCCCGGACAGGTGCCTGTTCAGCAGACTCATGGCGAGTTCCGCGTCGAAGTCCGCCGATCCACGCAGCCCCTTGACGATCGCGCGGGCCCCCACCGTCCGGCAGTACTCGGCGAGGAGCCCCGGCACGGGTTCCACCCGCACCCCGTCCATCCCCTGAACGGCACTGCGCACGAACGTGACCCGCTGCTCGAGGGAGAACAGGTACTGCTTCGCCGGGTTGACCGCCACGGCGACCACCACCTGATCGAACAGGCTGCGAGCGCGCCGGATGATGTCGACGTGGCCCAGCGTGACGGGATCGAACGATCCCGGACACACCGCGAGTGATGTCATGACGCCAGACTAGTCGGCGTCGTACCGCGCCAGCCACAACGCCGTGTCGCCGTACCGTCGTACCGCCTCGGGGACGAGACCAGCGGGGAAGACGGGCGGAGCTGACCGTCCGGAGCGTTCCACCGCCACCACCGCCTCCGGCGCGAGCCAGCCCTCCCGCACCAGGGCCGCGAGGTCGGCGTCGACGGACGCGTCGTAGGGCGGATCGAGCAGGACCAGGTCCACCTGCGGTCCCCCGTGGGCGAGATGCTCCGCCACCCGCCGCACGTGCACCTCCACCGTCACGCCGAGGGCGGAGGCGTTGGCCCGGATCACGTCCGCAGCGGCCCGGGAGGCCTCCACTGCGACGAGCCGGCGCGCACCGCGGCTCAGCGCCTCCAGGCCGAGGGCCCCGGATCCGGCGTACAGGTCCAGGACCACGGCGCCCTCAATCGCCCCGCGCGCCTCGAGCGCGGAGAAGAGGGCCTCGCGGACCCGGTCGGCTGTGGGACGGGTGCCGGACGACGGCATCCGCAGCCGCCGGCCGCGAAACCGCCCACCGATGATCCGCGCCATCCGTCAACCTCGCTCGATGAAGTCGCCCGCGCTGGAGGACTCGATCTCCGCGACGGCGGCAGCCAGGGCGGGCGCCGAGGCCAGGCCGGGATCCCGGCGCAGCAGCTCCCGGGCATGGTCCCGCGCCCGTTCGATGACCTCCCGGTCCGCGAGCACGCGCAGCAGGGTGAGCGACGACGCGATCCCGGACTGGGCCGCCCCCAGGACGTCTCCCTCGCGGCGCAGTTCCAGGTCCCGCTCCGCGAGCTCGAAGCCGTCCCGGATGCGAACGAAGGCCTCGACCCGGCGAGCCGCCGGTCCGGGGATGTCCCCGATGACCGCGAAGCACGTGCCGGGCCTGCTCCCGCGGCCCACACGCCCCCGGAGCTGGTGCAACTGGGACAGGCCGAAGCGGTCGGCGTCCAGGATCACCATGACCGTGGCGTCTGCCACGTCCACGCCCACCTCGACCACCGTGGTGGCCACCATGACCGGCGTCACCCCCGCCGCAAAGTCGTCCATCGCCCGATCCTTCGCGTCCTGGGGCATCCGGCCGTGCAGTTCGCCGATGGCGATCCCCGCGAGCGCCGGCTCCTCGCGCAGGGTTGCCGCCGTCTGGGCCACGGAGGCGAGCGGCACGTCGTCGTCGGTCGCGCCGTCGGACGCGTCCACGCGGGGGCACACGACGTAGACCCGACCGCCCGCCGCGACCTCCTCGGCGCAGCGCTGCCACATGCGACCCATCCAGAGCGGCTTGCGCCGGTCGACGGCGAAGGTGCTCACGTCGGCACGGCCGGGCGGCATGTCCCGAAGGGTGGAGACCTCCAAGTCACCAAAAACCGTCATCGCCACTGTCCGCGGGATCGGGGTTGCGGTCATCACCAACTGGTGGGCGGTGGCCTCACCGCGGCTCCGCAGCACGTCCCGTTGCTCCACCCCGAACCGCTGCTGTTCGTCCACCACCACGAGACCGAGGTCGTGGAACTGGACGTGCTCGCTGAGGAGGGCGTGGGTTCCGACGACGATCCCGGCCTCCCCGGACGCGGCCCGGGCGAGCGCGGCCGTCCGGTGGCGGGCCGTGAGCGATGACGTCACCAGCTCCACGTGGGTCGCGTGGTCGGCACCGCCGAGCATGCCGGGCATCGCCAGTGGTCCCAGCATCCCGACGATGGAGCGGTGGTGCTGGTGTGCGAGCACCTCCGTCGGCGCGAGCAGCGCCGCCTGCCCGCCGCTCTCAACCACCTGCAGCATCGCCCGGAGGGCCACCAGGGTCTTCCCGCTGCCCACCTCTCCCTGCAGGAGCCGCTGCATCGGAGTCGGACTGGCGAGGTCGGCCGCGATCTCGTCGCCCACGAGACGCTGACCCGCCGTGAGGGGGAAGGGCAGGCGGGCGTCGAAGGCGGCCAGAATGCCGGCACCGGTGGGGGGTCGCGGCCGTGTCCGCTGCAGCCGGAGGAGCTCACGGCGCCGCACGAGGACGGACTGCAGCACGAAGGCCTCCTCGAACTGGAGGGTCCGGCGTGCCCGCGCGTAGTGCTCCTCGCTCGCGGGGTCATGGATGCCCGTGAGGGCGGCGTGGGCGTCGAGCAGGCCCTCGGCGCGCCGCACCTCGGGCGGCACGACATCCGGGACGTCCGACGGCGTCACCAGCCGGAGGATCGTCCCGATCGCCTGGGCGATCCGCCAGGTGGGGACCGTGGCGCTCGCCGGGTAGATCGGGAAGGGTTGCAGGTGCGCCTCGATGGCGGCGGCCTCGTCGTCGATGTCGGTGAGCATCCGGAAGTCGGGGTGGGCGAGTTGCCGCTTCCCCTGGTAGTAGCTGATGGTGCCGCTGAACAGTCCCGTCTCGCCGACCCGCAGCCGCCTCCGATAGCCGGCGAGCGCGCCCGGATGCCTGGCGAAAAAGGTCAGGACGAGCCGGTGACGCCCGTCCGTGATCGTGGCGTTGAGGATGACGCCGCTCTTCGAACGCATGGGGCGCTCGCGGACGTCCTCCACGCGGGCCAGCACGGTGACGTCGTCGCCGACCTGCAGGGCATCGAGTGCCGTGAGCCGCCCGCGTTCCTGCAGGCGCCGCGGGTAGTACCGGAGCAGATCTCCCGCCGTCTCGAGCCCGAGGGTTCGCAGCGCCCGCGCGGACGACGGACCGAGGAGGCGCGCCAGCGGCGTGTCGTACAGGGAGGTCATTGCGCGCTGACGACGAGGGTGGGGGCTTGCTGGCCGCCGGCGATGACGAAGGTCTCGACGTCGGGAATCGCGGCGCGCAGGAGGGCGGCGAGATGCGAGGCCGCGCGGTGGGCGCCCACCGCAGCCCCGACGAGCACGGACACCACGGCGGGCCGGAGCTCGGCGACCCGTGCGGCCAGTGCCGCCACCTCGGCCTCGAGGGCCCGTTCGTCCGCGTTGGGGACGTGGAAGGTGGTGGAGTGCGCGACGGCGTCACGCAGGGCCGCGAGCTGGGCGGGGAGCTCCCACTCCCCCGCGGCGCTCAGGACGCTGACGGCCTCGAGCACGGCGAGGTCATCGGTCGTCGGCGCGACGGCGACCTCGACGCCCTCGGCCCGCACCACGGGATCCACCGCTGCGGCAGCGGCACCGGCGGCGGCGTCGGCGCTGCAGGGGAGCACGATCACGGCCGGGGCACCCGCGTCGATGATCGCCCGGGTGAGGGTGCGTGGTTCGGCGTCGAGGACCGCGACCGCCCCGGCGGCGGCGAGCGGCTCCAGGAGCTGCGGGGCGGTGGTCGCGGCCACCAGTCCGACCGAACGGCGGGCCGCATCCAGCCTGCGCACGCAGACCTGGGACATCTCGAGCTGGCTCAACGCCCGGGCCGGGTGTTCGAGATGCACGTGAACGTGCCACAGGTCGGACCTGCCCTGCACCACGACGACACTGTTGCCGACCTCGGTGAGGTGCATGCGCAGCGCGGTGGCCTGGCGGTGGCTGGCCCGCACCACGTACATCACCTCGTAGCCCTCGAGGGGTCCGTGGTCCGACGGCGCGGCAGCCGCTCCGGCGAGCCAGTCCGGGTGGTCGGGAACCGGGACCCCGGCCGCCGTCGCGAGGGCCTCCAGAAGCATCACGTAGCACAGCGCCCCGGCGTCGACCATGCCGCTGCCACGGAGCTCCTCGAGCTGATCCGGGGTGCGTGCCAGAGCGTCGTACCCGGCTCGCAGGGCGGCGTCCACCACATCCGCGAGGGTGGCGCGCGGCCCCAGCGCAAGCACGGCAGCCGCCACCTCGTGCGCCACCGTGACGATGGTGCCCTCCACCGGGTTCGCGAGCGCGCTGCGGGCCGCCTGCGCGATGGCGTCGAAGGACCTGATGAGTTCGAGCGGTCCCGCCTCGTCCCGTCCCTCGAACGTCCGGGAGAGCGCCTGCAGCGCCTGGGCGATGATGACGCCGGAGTTCCCGCGGGCGCCCCACAGCGCCCCCTCGGCCATCGCGGCGGACAGCTCGCCGAGCGTGGCCTCCTCGCCGAGCCGCTGCGCGGCCCGCGCGCCGGCCGCCAGGGTCAGCACCACGTTGGTCCCGGTGTCCGCATCGCGCACGGGGAAGACGTTCATGGCATCCACCTGCGCCCGGGCAGTCGCGAGGGTCCCGAGCGCGAGGCTGAACCAGCGGCGGGCGGCGGCAGCGTCGAGTCGTGACATCATCCTCCCCGAAGGGTAGCGCCTTCACCGGGTGTGACGGGCCCCACCCCTCCCGGCGGGGAGGCCTCCGTCGTTTGAGCGGGAGCGGCGGAGAGGGTATCCTCGTGGGGTTGCAACCCGGCGATTCCGCGCCGCCCCCCGAACCAGGAGATCCACAGTGGCTGCCACCTGCGATGTCTGCGGCAAGCGTCCGTTCTTCGGCAAGAGCGTGTCGCACTCCCACGTGCGCACCTCCCGCCGCTGGGACCCGAACATCCAGCGCGTCCGCGCCGTCGTCAACGGTGCGCCCAAGCGGTTGAACGTGTGCACCAACTGCCTGAAGTCGGGCAAGGTCGTCCGGCAGGCCTGAGCCGCACCCCTGCACACGGGGCCGCCCCCTGGGGCGGCCCCGTTGTTCGTCAGGCCGTGGCGAAATGGTCCCATCCCGCCGCGAGCCCCGGGACGGCTCCGTCCACCAGCACCGCGTCGGGCCCCCGGGGGATGACGCGCCCCAGGACCACGAATCCCGACGGCACCCCCGCCGGCGGGAAGGTCGCCAGAAACCCGTGGTCCTCTCCCCCGCCCGCGACCCACTGGAGCGCCGCACCGCCCACCTGCTCCGCCACCGCGGCGACGCGCGGGTCGACCAGGCCGCTGAGCGAGAGGTCGAGCGTGACGCCCGAGGCGCGCGCCAGCCGGGACGCGTCGAGCAGGAGTCCGTCGGAGACGTCCATCATGGCGTGCGCCCCGGCGTGTGCCGCGACGACGGCGGCGGCCAGCGGGGGTGAGGGTCGCCGGTGGACCCGGACGACGTCGTCGTGTCCTGACGCCCCCGCTGTCAGGGCGGCGTAGCCTGCGGCACTGAATCCCAGCGTTCCCGCGTGCGCGACCACGTCCCCCACCCGCGCCCCCGACCGGAGCACCGGGCGGCGGTGCTGGAGGTCGCCGTGAGCGGTCACGGCGAGAACGATCGCGTCGCCGGCGGAGAGGTCGCCGCCCACCACCCCGCAGGGTGTGCCCGTCTCGGCCGTGATGGCCGCGCAGGCCGCCGCCATCCCGGTGGCGAGATCGCGCACCCAGTCCACCTCCACCTCCCCGGGGAGGACCGCCCCGACCACGAACGAGATCGGGACGGCGCCCATGGCTCCGACGTCGGCGGCGTTCTGCATGATGGCCCGCCACCCGACGTCCGCGCCGGTCGACCACTGGCGGCGGAAGTGGTGGTCCTCGACGAGCACGTCCGTCGTGACCACGAACCGGCCGTCGCTCACCGGGACCACGGCGGCGTCGTCCCCCACCGGCACCAGGGCGCTTCCCTGCGGGAGGAGGGGGAGGAAGGCTGCCAGCAGACGCTCCTCGTCAAGATCTCGTACTCGTTTCACCGACGTCACCCCGCCACCGTACAGTGGGGACATGTCACGACGTCCGCACCGGTCGCGTGGCAGCGTCCTCGTCGTGGTGGCGCTCGCGGCGTGCTCCCCGACCGTCAGCCTGCAGCCCGGTCCCTTCGCGCCGGACCCGGTGTGCGCCGCCGTCATCCAGCTGCTCCCCGAGGAGCTGGCAGGGCTGCCCCAGGTGTCGACGACGGCGCAGGCCACCGTGGCGTGGGGCGGCACCCACCCCATCACCCTGCGGTGCGGGGTGGACAACCCGCCGCCGACCACCGATCGTTGCCTGACGGTGGAGTCCGGCGGCTCCGCCGTCGACTGGATCCACCCGGAGGCGGACTCCCCGCTGCTGCCGGAGAGTGCCGCCGTGGAGGGTGGCTCCTGGGCCTTCATCACCTACGGGCGGACGCCGGCGATCGAGGTGGTCATTCCGGCGGCCACGGGGATCGAGCAGCCCACCGCCGTGCTGGCGGACCTGGCGCCGGCGGTGAACCGTGCACCCGCGACCCGCTTCTGTGTCGACGCCGAGGATGCCACGGACTCCTGACGTCAG
>JALHDK010000413.1 GCA_022838965.1 Actinomycetales bacterium
AGGTCTGGCTGGTCGACGTGCGTGCTGGCTCGCCCACAGTAGGGGCGCGCCGTGCGGTGATCCTCTCAGGAGAGACCCCTCAGTTGCTTCACATTCCGGCCGGTGTCGCTCACGGGTACCGCGCCGGGCCCGAGGGGGCGGTACTGCTCTACCTCTCGAACCAGCAGTTCAACCGAGCCGATCCCAACGAAGGGCGCCTCCCCTGGGATGCCTTCGGCGCGGAGTTGTGGCAGGATGATCGAGGCTAGCCGAACCGCCTGCGGGAGGAGCCGTCGCGACCCTTCCGAAGAATCCGGCGCACGGCGGCTGTGGCGCCGAGACTGCCTCGGCATCAGGAAGGCGTTCAGGCATCCCGCCGCGGCGGGAATCGACGAGCGGGGGAGTACTCCACCAGTGAGCGCGGACCGTACGTACATTCACGAGTTAGCCGACGTCGAAGAGGGCGCCGTTCTGGGGGAGGGCACGCGCGTCTGGCGTTTCGCCCACATCCGCTCCGGGGCCGTCATCGGCAATGACTGTGTCCTTGGCAACAGCGTCTTCGTGGACTGCGACGTCAGGATCGGTAGCGGTGTGAAGGTTCAGAACGGCGTATCGGTCTATGCGGGCGTCACCGTCGAGGACGACGCCTTTCTCGGACCGCACATGACCTTCACCAACGACATGTATCCCCGCTCGTACAACCCCGAATGGAACCTGGTCCCAACGTGGGTCGAGCGCGGTGCGGCAATCGGCGCCCATGCCACCATCCTTTGCGGCACGCGCATCGGCGCCTACTCCATGGTGGCCGCCGGCGCGGTTGTCACCCGGGACGTACCTGCCTTCGGCCTTGTCGTGGGGTCTCCGGCTCGCCTCGTCGGACGTGTCTGTTACTGCGGACGGCGGGTGGTGGAGGTGCCGATTCCGTACGACTACAGGGGTCAGGAGGTGACATGTCCTGCCTGCGGCACGGCGTACCGCATCGACGAGGCGGGCGAGTTCCTGCCTCCGCCCCGGGTGCCTGCCCAGGCGAGATGACCCAGCCCCAGGTCGAGTATCGAGCGAATCCTAGGAGCCGCCATGGACCAATCGAACCCTGCCCCTGCCCCGCTTGAGGAGCGTGCCGCGGTTGTCGGTATAGGCTACGTGGGGCTGACCCTCCTCTGCGCTCTTGCTCGCGCCGGCTTGAAGCCCATCGGCTACGACATCGATGCACAGAAGGTAGCCAAAGCTGGACGCGGCGAGATGCCCTTCGAGGGCGCCGAGCCTGCTCTAGACGATCTCCTCGCCGACCTTGCGCGGCAGGAGGCTTTCACGACGACAACAGATCCAGCCGACCTCGCCG
>JALHDK010000414.1 GCA_022838965.1 Actinomycetales bacterium
TAGCCGCCCCCGCCGCCACCATAACCGCCCCCACCGCCCATCAGGTCCTCGGTGAGGTAGATGACGCTATCCATGAAGCTGTACATCATGCCGAGGTAGTTGGGGTAGTAGACCTCGAAGACCAGGTCCTCGGGGTCGATGTTGAGGTTGCCGTACATCCCACCACCGTAACCGCCGCCGTACCCTCCACCGATGCCGCCACCCATACCACCCATGCCGCCGCCATAGCCGCCGCCGGTGAGCCCGCCACCGCCGCCGCCGAGCAGGCCACCCTGGCCGAAGCTATCGCCCAGGGGCGCCATGCTGTAGTTGGCCCCCGCGCGCTTCTCGGCCTCGCGAACGATCAGAGCGTTGCCGCTCGTCTCGCACTCGTAGCCGGCGCTCTCCGCGATCGCCTCAGCCACAACGCCCGCAGGCTGGCGGTCGAAGCGGCTCGTGATGCGACCCGATGGGGCGTCGCCCTCGATCTCGAGGTCCATGCCCGAGACAGCGGCGATCGCCTCCAGCGCGTCCGCCACCGGCGCGTCCCGGAAGTCAGCGGTAACCGGAAGGTTGGCCTGCGCCACTGCGGCGCCGCCGATCATACAGAGCATCGCAATCACGCATAGCAGGGTTCTCACTGTGTACCCTCGCTCTCCTGGCGGAGCCATCGGGAGCCGCCACTACTCATTCGCTGCTCGGCCGCGGAGCGGCACCCTAACCTCTTCGCCGGACTCGGTCTGAATCAGCACGATCTCACCCTCGGCGATAGCGCGCACTTTGAATTGCTCCTCGCCGACAGAGAAGGTCTCGCCCGGTTGGACACGCAGCCGGGTGACCGTTCCGCTGGACTCAATCTCAACAATGGCCACCGCGGTGCCGTCATGGACGATCCCCGCGACACGGCGGATCCGCGACGGGTTCGTCTTCGGCTGTGTGCGCGGCCCGACCTGATCGACCGGCTGCGCTTCCACGCCGGGCCTCGGCCCGCCGGGCGTGACGCCTGGACCCTCTGTTGGGCCTACCGGCCCGATCTCGCCGAAGCCCACACCGAAGAAGCTAGCTGGCTGCACAAGCAGCGGGGTTGGCTGGGTGGGCGTCGGCTGCATCACGCTGTGGGGCCTCGGGAAGGAGGTCTGTCCCCACTGGAACCGTGCGCCAAAGTTCGCATCGGCGATGGCCTGGTAGTAGTCGAGGCTCAGGCGCTTCACGCGCTCGTAGGTCTCCGCATCACTCTCAGGCATCCACAGGCCAGTGCGCGGAACCCGGACCAGTCGCTCTCCCATCGCGTAGCCCGGGCCCTTGGTTGTCGTTCCGCCTGGCTCGGTCACCACGG
>JALHDK010000099.1 GCA_022838965.1 Actinomycetales bacterium
CGCCAGCCGAAGCCCGGCCGGCCCGCGCACATCACGGTGGCGGAGTCGTGACCCGGGCGCCCGCCCCAGGCCTCGCGGTGCCAGAGCCCGAGATCGAACGCCCGGCGCTGCGGGGTGCGCTCGTGCGTGTGCCGGCCGGCCATGTCCAGCAGCTCCGCGGCCTCCGCCGGGACGGGGAGGGCCGGCTCGAGCTGCTGCACGTCGTACGGCTCGTCGGCCAGGTTGGTCACGGTTGCGCGCAGGCGCACCAGCCCGCTCGCCAGCACCTCGACCTCCACCACCACCTCGAGTTCCCCCGGTCCGTCGGTGGCCACGCTCCGCAGCCGCACCGCGCCCCCGGGACCCTCGGGCCACTCCGGCGTCCCGGCCTCGGCGACGGCGTGGGTGACGGCGTCGAAGGCCACGGACCACGCCCGCCCCGCCCGCGAACCGAGCAGGCCCGGCCGTCCCAGCCACCCGGACGAGTGCTGTGGCAGCACGGCCACCGCCTCCTGGGCGGTGAGGACGCTGTCGACGTAGGGCATGCCGAGGGCGGTGATGAGGCCGCCCAGGTCGCCGTCGCCGAGGTCGGGTCCCCAGTGCAGGACGCAGGGCAGGGTGGTGGGGTCGAGCCGGAGCACGAGGCTCGTTCCGCCGCGGCGCAGGTGCACCAGTTCCGTCATTCCATTTAGGCTAGTGGCGGGCGGGAGCCCGTGCCGGCGGGTCGTGCGAGAGAATGGCCGACATGACGCCGCAGGAGACCACCCTCATCCTGCGCACCGGCGCCGGCCTGCTGGTGATCGTGGCCGCAACCATCGCGCTCCAGCGCTGGTACCGTCTCCCGCTCGGCCTCCGCCCGCTCACCGCCGTGCTGCGTGCCACGCTGCAGCTCGGAATCATCGCGGTGGTCCTGCGGGGCGTCCTCGAATGGCCCGCGCTGGTGGCAGCCTTCTTCGCCCTCATGTTCACGACGGCGTCGCTGACCGCCGGCGCGCGGCTGCGGGAACTCTGGCGGGGCCGTGCGGCAGCGTTCGCGGGCGTCCTGGCAGGCGGGGTGGGATCGGTGGCCGCGGTCCTCTCCCTGGGCCTCGTGCCCCTCGACGCCCGCAACGCGGTGGCTGTCGGCGGCATCCTCATCGGCAACGCCATGACCGCCGCCACCCTGAGCGGCCGCAACTTCCGCACCATGGCCATCGCGCGGGCACCGGAGATCGAGGCCTGGCTCGCTCTCGGCGCCCGCCCGGTCGCGGCCTTCGGAGACGTCGCCCGCCGTGCCCTCCACGAGGCGCTCATCCCCACGCTCGACCAGACCCGCTCCACCGGCCTGGTCACGCTGCCGGGCGCGTTCGTCGGGGCGCTCTTCGGGGGTGCCAGCCCGATCGAGGCCGCCCGCTTCCAGCTGGTGGTCCTGACGGGGATCATGCTGAACCAGACGCTCACCGGCATCGTCGTCACCTCCGTCCTGTCCCGCGCGCCCGTCATCCCCGTACCCGCCGCCACGCCGGCGACGGCGCCCGCGACGGCGACGGCGACGGCGCCCCCGCCGGGGACGGGTGACGCCCAGCCCGCGTCCTCCCCCGACCGGACGGAGGAACGCCGGACGCCGTGACCGGCGGGACGGGAGCGGAGCCGTGAACCCGGCGGGACGGCGTCCGTCATCGGCGTACGGTTGCCTCGTGACCTCTGTCCTGGTGCCCTTCGCCGTGGCCGCGACCCAGTCCGGTTCCACCCTCGGTGGAATCGCCGACTGGGCGGTGAGCGTCATGGAGGCCCTCGGGGGTTTCGGGGTGGCCGCCCTCATCGCGCTGGAGAACCTGTTCCCGCCGCTGCCGAGCGAGGTGATCCTCCCGCTCGCTGGATTCACCGCCTCGCAGGGCTCCTTCCTGCTCCCGGTGGTGATCGTGTGGGCCACCCTCGGCTCGATCACCGGTGCGCTCGCGCTCTACCTTCTGGGCGCCGCGCTGGGACGGGAGCGGACCCGACGGCTGGTGGGGTCGTTGCCGCTCGTGAAGACGGAGGACGTGGTGCGGACCGAGGCCTGGTTCGACAAGAACGGCCCTCTCACCGTGCTGGTCGGACGGGTGATCCCCATCTTCCGCTCGCTCATCTCCATCCCGGCGGGCGTCACCCGCATGCGTCTCTGGATGTTCCTCGGCCTCACCGCCCTCGGCTCGTTCGTCTGGAACACGGTGCTCATCACCGCGGGCTACCTGCTGGGCGAGAACTGGCACCTGGTGGAGCAGTACGTCGGGACGTTCTCGAACATCGTGCTCGCCATCGTGGTCCTCGCCACCATCGGCTGGGTGATCTTCCGCATCCGTCAGGGTCGCACCAGCCCGCCCGCGGGCTCCTGACCCCCGGCCATGCCCGGCGCGGACCCAGCCGGTAGCCTCGCCTCCATGACCGTGCTGCAGAAGGCCGTCACCCCGGCGCTCGCCCACGCCTACCTCGCCGAGGGATACGACCGCGTGAGCGGCTACGTCGTGCGCGCCGCCGAGGTCAGCGACGTCATCACTCCCGCCGGCCTGCGGGAGCTGCACCTGCTGGATCACGCCGGCTCCCGGTATCCCGCCGGCGGTCCGCTGCACATCCTGCACGTCGACCAGTCACCCTCGTGGCAGCTCGTTCCCGCCACCAGCGAGCATGTCGTGGAGCGGGACGCGCTCGACCCCTCGGGCTCCGTCGAGGTAGCGGACCGCCTCGTCCCCGTCTTCCTCCTCGGGCACACCCGGCTGACCTCCGGAGCCCGGCTGTGGCGCTTCACGGAGGACGCGCCACCCGAACTGGTGGGGACCTACCTCGGCCCCGCGCTGGGCTGGCAGGACCACGACGGCGCCCTCAAGGTGATCACCCCCACCGCCTCGACGGGCGCCGTCGTCGTCCTCGAGGACACCGCCTTCGTCGCCGACGTCACGAGCGGGCCCGACGGCGCCCCCACGGCGATCACGGCGGTCGCGCCGGCCGAACCGCCCGCCCACCTCGGCTTCCAGCGGAACGTCCACGGCTTCTGGGTGCGGGGGGTGGAGCACGCGGAGGCGCGGGCGCTGTTCGAGGTCCGGATCATCGGAACGTGGCGCGGGCATCCGGTCCAGGTCGTTCAGCAGTTCCGCCTCCCGGCAGACCAGCTGGCCGCGCGCATCTGCTCCCTGGCGCACGACTGGACCAGGGCGGAGGCCGCCGGTTTCCTCGAGGTCGAACTCGGGGTGTGGGAGGCCACCGTGCCGGCGGACGAGATTCGGGACACCCAGACCCAGGAACTGGCCCCCCGCCCCTGGATGACCGCCTGGCAACGTGAGCGATTCCGCCAGCTGGAACAGGCATCACGTTCGAACACCCTCGCCCCCGCGATCCGCACGGACGGCTTCGCCCCTGCGCCCGCGCCCGGCGGGCGCGGGGCGTCGGCGCCAGCAGGGGCCGCGCCGGCGGGGGCGCCGCCGGTCCCGGGGACGGTGCTCTCACCCCCCGGTGAGGGCGTGCGGGACGCCGCGCACCAGGCCCTCTACCAGCGCATCGCCCAGGGCACCATCCCCCACCTGCCGACGGGCGCGCGCGAGGTGCAGCTGCTGTGCGAGTCCGTGGGCAACGTCATGGAGGTGTCCGCGCAGGCGGTCATGGAGGACGATACCCCCGCGCGCGTCCCCACGGTGTCCGAGGACGTGGCACGCGCGTTCGGTGAGCTGCGCGTCCTGGGAGCCCGCGGACCGGAGGGGCCGTGGTTCGGAGCCCTGGTGCGGATCACCGCCGCGGGCCAGTTCACCATCACGTTCAACCGCACGAGCCGGCCGCGCATGAAGCGCGCGATCACCGCGGAGATGCTCCGCCTCGAACGGGAGCGCTTCCCCCGGCCGGAGTGGCCGGAGTGGTTCCTGGAGCTGGAACAGGGCCCGTCACAGCCGCAATGAGACCTCCGTCTCCCGGGACTGGTGCTACATACCCCCGGGGGGTACAATGGACCCGAGTCCGCGAGGCGCGGGGAACAGGAGGAGAGGCGTGGTCACCCACCCACCGGCCGGCCACACGCACGCCGAGGGCGGCCACGGCACGCACGGCTACAGTCCCCGGAAGGACACCTACGTCGCACGCATGCGACGCATCGAAGGGCAGGTCCGGGGCATCGAACGCATGATCGCCGAGGACCAGTACTGCATCGACATCCTCACGCAGGTCTCCGCCGTCACCCGCGCACTCCAGTCCGTCAGCCTCGGCCTGCTGGAGGACCACCTCAACCACTGCGTGGTCGACGCCGCCAAGTCCTCCGACGAGGAGGGCCGCGAGAAGGTGGCGGAAGCCACCGCGGCGATCGCCCGGCTCTGGAAGTCCTGACCACACCCCCGTCGTCATCCGTCACCGCGAAGGAGAACCATGACTCCGCACCACCAGTCCGTCACCCTGCGGGTCGCCGGCATGACCTGCGGCCACTGCGTCCGGCACGTGTCCCACGACCTCTCCGCCCTCGACGAGGTGGCCGAGGTGATGGTGACCCTCGACGCCGGTGGCACGTCCTCCGTCCTGGTCACCCTCAACGATGACATCCCGGACGAGAAGCTCGCCGAGGTCATCGACGAGGCGGGCTACCGCCTCGTCGGCGTGGAGCGCGGATGACGACCCCCCCGCCCCTCGCGGAGGTGGACCTCCAGGTTGAGGGCATGACCTGCGCCTCGTGTGTGGCACGGGTGGAGAAGCGTCTCAACCGGTTGCCGGGCGTCCAGGCCACGGTCAACCTCGCCACCGAGTCCGCGCACGTGGTGCTCACCGAGGACGTCGACGACGCCACCCTCGAGGCCGCGCTCGTCGCCGCCGGGTACGGCGGCCGGGTCACGAGCCGTCAGGTGGAGGGCGGGGAGTCGGACCCCTCCGCCCGCCGGGCCGCGGACCTGCGCCGTCGGCTCGCGGCCTCGGCGGCGCTGACGGCGCCCGTGGTGCTCCTCTCGATGATCCCGGCGCTGCAGTTCACCGGCTGGCAGTGGCTGGTGGCGGCGCTCGCGCTGCCGGTGGTCACCTGGGGAGCCTGGCCGTTCCACCGCGCCGCGGTCGCGGCCGCCCGGCACGGTTCCTCCACCATGGACACCCTGGTCTCACTGGGCGTCACCGCCGCGACCCTCTGGTCACTGTGGGCGCTCCTGCTCGGCGGGGCCGGCGAGCTCGGCATGCGCATGGAGGTGTCGCTCATCCCGCGCGCCAGCCATGCGGGGATGCACCCGGAGCTCTACTTCGAGGTGGCCGCTGTGGTCACCACCTTCCTGCTGCTCGGCCGGTACGCCGAGTCCCGTTCCCGCCGCCGCGCCGGAGACGCCCTGCGCTCCCTGCTCGCCATGGGGGCGAAGGACGCCGCCCGCCTGGAACCCGGCCCCGACGGCGCGCGCCGCGAGGTCCGCGTCCCGATCACCGCGGTGCGGGTCGGCGACGAGTTCGTCGTCCGGCCCGGCGAGAAGATCGCCACCGACGGCGTCGTGGTGGCCGGCGCCTCCGCCGTCGACACGTCCCTCCTCACCGGCGAACCGGTGCCCGTGGAGGTGGGCCCCGGGGACTCCGTCACCGGCGCCACCGTGAACACCTCCGGCGTGCTCACCGTGCGGGCCACGCGGGTGGGCGCCCAGACCGCACTCGCCCAGATCAGCCGGATGGTCGCCCAGGCGCAGACCGGCAAGGCCCCGGTGCAGCGCCTCGCGGACCGCATCTCCGCGGTCTTTGTGCCCATCGTGATCGTCCTCGCGATCGGCACGTTCGTCGCGTGGCTGCTGCTCGGCAACCCGCTGCAGGCGGCCTTCACCGCCGCCGTGGCGGTGCTCATCATCGCGTGCCCCTGTGCGCTCGGCCTCGCCACGCCCACCGCCCTGCTCGTGGGCACCGGGCGCGCCGCCCAGCTCGGCATCCTCATCAAGGGCCCGGAGATCCTCGAGTCCACCCGCCGCGTGGACACCATGGTCCTCGACAAGACCGGCACGCTCACCACCGGCCGCATGTCCGTCTCCGACATCCTGCCGCTGGCCGGCACCACCGCCGCGGAGGTGCTGCGCCTCGCCGGCGCCGCCGAGTCCGGCTCGGAGCACCCGATCGCCCGGGCCGTCGTTGAGCGCGCCCGCGGGGAGGCCGGAGACCTCCCGGCCGTCGCCGGCTTCCGGAACACGGCCGGCCTGGGCGTGGTCGCCACCGTCGCGGGCCGCGAGGTGGCCGTCGGGCGCCCCGCCTTCCTCGCCGAGCGCGGCCTCGACGTCCAGGCGGCCGCCGACGTCGTCGCCCGCGCCGCGGCGGACGGTGGCACCGCCGTCGCGGTGGGCTGGGACGGGGCCGTCCGCGGCGTCATCGTGGTGCGGGACGAGCCGAAGGCCGACGCCGGCGACGCCATCCGCGAGATCCGCGCCCTGGGCATCGAGCCGGTGCTGTTGACGGGGGACGCGGAGGCCGCCGCCCGCCGCGTGGCCGGCGAGCTCGGGATCGAGCGCGTGCACGCGGGTGTGCTGCCCGGCGGGAAGCGGGACGTGGTGACCTCCCTGCAGGAGGAGGGCCGCGTGGTGGCCGTGGTGGGCGACGGCGTGAACGACGCCGCCGCCCTCGCGCAGGCCGGGGCGCGCGGGCTGGGGATCGCGATGGGCACCGGGACGGACGTGGCCATCGAGGCCTCGGACATCACCCTGCTCGGCGGGGACGTGCACCGCATCCCCACCGCCATCCGGATCAGCCGCCAGACCCTGCGGATCATCAAGCAGAACCTGTTCTGGGCCTTCTTCTACAACGTGGCGGCGATCCCGCTGGCCGCGCTGGGACTGCTGAACCCGATGATCGCCGGCGCCGCGATGGCGGCCTCGAGCGTCATCGTGGTGAGCAACTCGCTCCGGCTGCGCCGGGCGGGCTGACGCCTACCACCCCAGCGCGGTCCCGTCCGCGCGGGGGTCGCTCGCGCCCACCAGCACGCCGTTCCGCAGCCGCCAGATGACCTGCCCGCGTCCGAACGGGCCCGCGTGCGGTGCGGCAGCCACCGCGTGACCCCGGGCGGCGAGCCCGTGCCGCACCTCCGGACCGGCTGCGGACTCCACCAGCACGTTCCGGCCCTCCGGCCAGTACCACCGGGGCAGGTCGAGCGCGGACTGGGGATCGAGGCGGTGGTCCACCGTGCCGACGATGAGCTGCACGTGCCCCTGGGCCTGCATGTGGCCGCCCATGACCCCGAACGGCCCCACCGGACTGCCCTCCCGCGTGAGGAACCCGGGGATGATCGTGTGGAACGGCCGCTTGCCGGGGGCGAGCTCGTTCGGGTGCCCGGGCTCGAGCGCGAACCCGTGACCCCGGTTCTGCAGCGCGATGCCCGTTCCCGGCACCACCACGTGGGACCCGAACCCGTGGAAGGTGGACTGGATGAGGCTGACCATCATCCCGGCACCGTCCGCGGCGCACAGGTAGACGGTGTCCTGGCGGTGGGTGTCCACGAGGGCGAGCTTGACCGCCTCGATCCCGAGGTGGAACGCCTCGGCGGAAACGGGTGGGAGCGCCGCGAGGTCGAAGCCCTCGAGGATGTTGAGGGCCAGCAGTGCGGCGATGCCCTGGGCGTTGGGGGGGATCTCCCACACTTCGTGGCCCCGGTAGGAGGTGGAGATCGGCGCCACCCACTCGCTCCGGTGAGCGGCGAGGTCGGCGGCGGTGAGGTATCCCCCGGTCGCCGCCGCATGGGCGGCGAGGCGCTCGGCGAGGGCGCCGTCGTACAGAGACGCACCCCGCGTCGCACCGAGCTCACGGAGGGTGGCCGCGTGGTCGGGCAGCCGTCGTCGTTCGCCCACGGCCGGCGCGGGGGCGAAGACGCGGAGGAACTCCCCGAACTCCTCGCCCGCCAGGCCGGAGTGCGCGGCCAGGCCGGCCTGCCAGCCCCACGCCACCACCGGGGACACCGGGAAGCCCTCCTCCGCGTACCGGGCGGCGGGTTCGAGAAGCCGGGGGAACGGCAGACGGCCGAACCGTCCATGCAGGTCGGCCCACGCCCGCGGCGCTCCCGGGACCGTGACCGACTCCCACCCGCGGAGCGGGACCCGCGCGTGCCCGGCGTCGCGCAGACGCCGGGCAGTCACCGCCGCCGGTGCCCGCCCGGACCCGTTGAGCCCGTGGAGGCGCTGACCGTCCCACACCAGGGCGAAGGCGTCGGCGCCGACGCCGTTGGAGCAGGGTTCCACCACGGTGAGGCACGCCGCCATCGCGATCGCGGCGTCGACGGCGGTGCCCCCGTCCTGCAGCACCCGCAGGCCGGCGGCAGCGGCCAGCGGCTGGGAGGTGGCCACCATGCCGCGGTCCGCGAAGCACGGCTGGTGGCGGCCGGGCAGGGCGAGGTCGGCCAGCCGCAGCTCGGGTCCGTCGCCCCCGGGCGGCGTCGTCTCCCGCGTGCTGCTGTTCACCCGGCCAGCCTAGGTGGTCGCGCCGCCGCGGCCCGGCCGATCGCCGCCTCGCGGGTCGGCGCCGCAGCTAGAGTGCCGCCATGACGGCATTCGACGCCAGCCCCCTCGGCGAGACCGACGAGCGCGAGATCCTGACCTGGAGCAGGTTCGGCGACGCGGCGCGCGCCCTCGCCCAGCAGGTCGTCGATTCGGGATGGCTGCCCGAGGTGGTCGTGGCCGTGGCGCGAGGCGGGCTGTTGCCGGCCGGTGCGATAGCCTACGCGCTCGGGGTGAAGGTGATGGGGGCCATCAACGTCGAGTTCCCGCCCGGGACCCCGCACGCCC
>JALHDK010000415.1 GCA_022838965.1 Actinomycetales bacterium
TACGGCCCTCCGCGCTGTTCAACGGTCACGGCCTCTACAATGAAGAGATCCTCGCCGTGCGCTTGCTCCGGCTGAGGTGGCGGCGGAGCGGGCGCTTCAGACTTCTGGGCACCCGAACCGATCAGCTCCACCCAAGCCCTATTGATCAGATCACTCGAACCGTCCGCTCGATTCGGTTCCGCGGCCGGCGACGTGGTGGGCGTCACGGAGAGCGCCACGCCGCTGGACCCACGCTCCACATCCGCCCTCACAGCGACCGCGCTGCGCGCCGTCCTGCCTCTCGTCCGGGCCGCCACGCGCACGACACGCGGCGGCGTCCTCGTCACGACGTGCGCCGCCGGCAAGGCAACGGGCGTTGACCCACGCTCCGTCTCATCGAGGCCAACGACGGGCAGGCTCCTGACCAGCGGCTCCCCGTCGGAGCCCTGCGCCGATGCCAACGAGACATCGGGGCTCCCGTCGATGCCCTTCGAGGCGCTCCACAGTTGGCTGGCGCCCCATCCGGCCAGGAAGACGACCAGGACGCCCGCCACTGCCGCCGCCATGCTCGTCACCGATCGCGTCGCCACCCGCCGCCACCATGGGGCCGCGGCGACACGCCTCAATGAATGTGACTCGACCAGCCGGGCGAGGCGCGCGGCGCAGCGCGCGGAGGGCTCCTCCCGCACTGTCGCCAGGACGCCCGCCTGCTCCTCCAGCGCCTGGAGTCTCCGGGCGCAGTACTCGCACGACTCGAGGTGCTCGGTCACTCGCAGGCCATCCTCGCCCGCGAGCTCTCCGTCCACCAGCGCCGACAACTGCGGCCCCAGGCTGTAGCAGAGGTTCGACTCCGCCACGCCCTGGACCGGCATGGAATCATAGATACGCGACAGCAGACCCCGAGAGGGCTCCGCCATCGCCATCAAGGCGTCGTCGAGCTCCCCGCCCAGATCGGTGCAGGCGAGAAGCCTCGCCTCACACCGCGGGCAGTGAGCCGCGTGCTCCTCCAACGCTGCCATGGTGCTGTGGCTGAGCTGACCGAGCCCGTACGTCTCCGCCAGTTGCTCTACCCTGGAGCAATCCATGGGTACGATCTCCCTCAAGGAGCCCTATCGCTCCGCAGCCTTCTTGGCTGCTACACCCAATAGGACACCCTGGGCGTCACGAGGTTCCGCGTTCCCGCGCGCCTTTCTATGTCAGCACTCAGTACACACCAGCGTAAGTATACACGGTACTCGACGGAGCGTGCTCGGGGGATCCCCAATGCACACGCGCCGCGAGCATCGCGTGACTCGGGCCGCCGGGCCGAATCCCGGAGATGTACCA
>JALHDK010000416.1 GCA_022838965.1 Actinomycetales bacterium
CAGTCGTGGGTCGATCACGATGGGGTGCTCGCGGTCGCGGGTGATTTGCCGGTCACGCTCCCACCGGGATACGCTTTTGCCGACGGCGGAGCAGTGACGGCTGAGGAGAAGGGAGCGGCCCACGCGCGGGCCTTTGGCTACGCAGCCGATCCCGTCTATCCGGCGCGGGCGGTCGAGGGCTTCCGGCGGATGGCGCAAACGCCCGATTACCGGGCGGATCTCAACTTGCACGTGCGGGCACCCGGGGGCGAGGTAGCGTCGTTTGCGACGATGTGGTACGACGCCGCCAACCACATCGGCATCCTCGAGCCGGTCGGTACTGTGCCTGACCACCGGGCCCTGGGGCTCGGGCGCGCGCTCATCTACGAACTGGTTAACCGCATCCGGCGCGAAGGCGCGCGCCGGGTGCACGTCGGCTCCGGGCAGGTCTTCTACCAGCGGCTGGGGTTCGTGATCGTCCCCAAATACACGGTCTGGACAAAGGTGGTCGCATGATCCGTCCGCTCGCCAACGCGTCGGTCACTGTCTGTGCCTCGCCCGATCCGGAGCGCATCTTCTGCTACAGTCCGGGCCTGGCCCGGCTGTCCGGCGGGCGGCTGGTCGCCACGACCGACTGGGGCGGTCCTGGCGTCGCCGACCTGCCCGGCCCAAAGGGCGAGATCCCCGAGGGCGCAGGCCTCTGGCAAGGCCGCATCTACACCTCCGATGACCACGGGACGACGTGGAGCTTCCGGGGGTACTTCCCGTTCATGCACGCGCGTCCGTTCGTCGCCGGCGATGCACTCTATGTCCTGGGTCACGCGCAGGACCTGATGGTGATCCGGTCTGACGATGGCGGCGAGACATGGTCGGCGCCGTCGCGCCTGACCGAGGGGCAGCGCTGGCACCAATCCGCCTGCAACGTGGCCGTGGCCAACGGTTGCATCTACCTCGTGATGGAGCGCCGGGTCACCGAGCGCATCCAGGGCTGGTTCGTGGGCGAGATGGCACCGGTGTTGATGCGTGCGCCGCTGGAGGCCGATCTCCGGCTGCCGGAGGCGTGGACCTTCGCCTCCGAGCTCGTGTTCCGCGATGCGCTCCCCGGGGCGGAGACCGACCCGGCCATCGACGCCTTTGGCGTGCCGTTCTGGCCTGCGCCGTACCCTTCGGGCAGCATGGTCGCGCCCGGGCGCAACTGCGCGCCGATGGGGTGGCTGGAGACCAACGTAGTGCAGTTTGTGGACCCTGACCATCTGTGGACCGACCCAGCGGGCAGGACGTTCCACCTGTGGATGCGCGCGCACACCGGCGGCACCGGGTATGCCT
>JALHDK010000100.1 GCA_022838965.1 Actinomycetales bacterium
CGGGAACGCGTCCACGGCGTGGTGCCCCTGCACACCGGCCAGCGGGTTCTCGACCTGCTGTACCCCGTGGCGCGCGGCGCGGCCGCCGCCGTCCCGGGAGGCTTCGGCACCGGCAAGACCATGCTGCTGCAGCAGATCGCGAAGTGGTGCGACGCCGACGTGATCGTCTACGTGGGGTGCGGCGAACGCGGCAACGAGATGGCGGACGTCCTCGACGCGCTGGCGGACCTGACGGACGAGCGGACCGGAGGCCCGCTGATCGACCGCACGGTGATCATCGCGAACACCTCCAACATGCCCATGATGGCCCGCGAGTCCTCCATCCACACCGGGATCTGCGTGGCGGAGTACTTCCGGGACATGGGCCACGACACCGTGGTGATCGCCGACTCCACCTCCCGCTGGGCAGAGGCACTCCGGGAGTTCGCGAACCGCAACGGCGAGCTGCCCGCCGAGGAGGGCTATCCGGCGGCCCTCGCCTCCGAGCTGGCCGCCTTCTACCAGCGGGCCGGCAGGGTCACCACCCTCGGGGGACGCACCGCGTCGGTGACCGTGATCGGGGCGGTCTCCCCGCCCGGCGGCGACATGACCGAGCCGGTGACCACCGACACGCAGCGTTTCGTGCGCGCACTGTGGCTGCTGGACCGGGACCTCGCCTACGCGCGCCACTACCCCGCCGTGAGCTGGACCGGGTCCTTCTCGCGGGACGCCGAGGCGCTCGCGGTGTGGCACGCGGCGGCCGGCGATCCCGCGTGGGCGGGGCGGCGCGCGCGGGCCGCCGCACTCCTCGCCGAGGCGGACCGGCTGGCCGATCTCGCGGAGATCATCGGCACGAGTTCGCTGCCCGGCCATGAGCGGATGGTGCTGCTCGGCGGGCGGCTGCTGCGCGACGGCGTGCTGATGCAGAACGCCCTGAGCCCGAATGACGCCTTCTGTTCCGCCGCCAAGGGTGCCGCACTCCTCGACCTCGTCCTCGACGTCGTCGACGCCTGCCAGCACCTCATCGACCGGGGCGTCCCCGCGACGCTCGTCGAGCGCGCCGACTTCGGGCCGGTGCTGCGGGCGCGCGAGGAGAGCGGGCCCGCCGACGCCGGCGCCGTCGCCTCCCGGCGGGAGGCGGTCCTGCGGACGCTCCAGGAGCTCGGATGAGCGGCGCGGAACCCCGGCTCGGCCGACTCTCCTTCACCGACGTCCGCGAGCTGCGGGGGCCCCTCCTCATGCTGGGCGACGTCGCCGGCGTCGGCTGGGACGAGTTCGCCACGATCGAACTGCCGGACGGGGAGCGCCACGGACTCGTCCTCGAGGTCGACCACGACGTCGTCACGATCCAGGTGCTCGAGGGCACGTCGGGGATGGCGCCGGGGCAGGTGGGCGTGCGCTTCGACGGACGGCCCCTGCACGTGCCGGTGGGCGCCGGCTGGCTGGGCCGGGTGTGCAACGGGCGCGGACAACCCCTCGACGGCGGACCGCCGGTCACCGGCGAGCTGCTGCCGGTCAGCGGCTGGCCGATGAATCCGGTGCACCGCGAACCCCCGCACGAGCCCGTCCTCACGGGGATCTCGGTGATCGACGCGCTCACGACCGTGGTGCGGGGGCAGAAGCTGCCGATCTTCTCGGTGGCCGGCCTTCCCCACCTCGCCCTCGCCACGCAGATCGCCGCCCAGGCGCGGGCGGCCGGCGGCGCGTTCCGGGTGGTGTTCGCCGCCATGGGACTGACCCACGCGGACATCGCCTTCGTGCGGGATCGTCTCGAGGAGCGGTCGGCCGCCGGCGAACTCATCCTCCTCCTGAACGCCGCCGACGACCCGGTCATCGAGCGGATCCTCACACCGCGGATCGCGCTCACGGTGGCCGAGCACCTCGCCTTCGGGGAGGGTGCCGACGTGCTCGTGATCATGTCGGACATGACGAGCTACGCCGAGGCCCTGCGGGAGGTGTCCGCCGCCCGCCGCGAGATACCCGCGCGCCGGGGCTATCCGGGCTACCTCTACAGCGACCTCGCGAGCCTCTACGAGCGCTGCGGGAAGGTCCGCGGCCGGGAGGGATCGCTCACGGTGATACCCGTGCTGACCATGCCCGCCGGGGACATCACCCATCCGGTGCCCGACCTGACGGGCTACATCACCGAGGGCCAGATCGTGCTGTCCCCCGACGTGCACGCCCGTGGGATCTACCCTCCGGTGGACGGCCTCTCGTCACTCTCCCGCCTGATGCGCGCCGCCACCGGACCGGGAAGGACCCGCGAGGATCACCGGGACGTCGCCGCCCAGGTCCTTGCCGCACTCGCCCGGGCCCGCCAGGCAGCGGAGCTCGCCGAACTGGTCGGGCGGGACGCCATCGGCGAGACCGACCGGTCCTACATCGACTACCGTGACAGGCTCGAGCGCGACCTGCTGCACCAGGGACGCGACGAGGAACGTTCCCTCGACGACACCCTCGACCGGGCGTGGCGGGCCCTGTCCACCCTCCCACCCCACGAGCTGACCATGGTGCCCCTCGAGCTGATTGAGCGGTACCTGCCCGGAGACGACGGGAGGGGTGCACCATGACGGGCCGGGTGAGTCGGCTCCGGATCGAACGCCGGCTGGCGCTGGCACGGCACGGGGCCACGCTGCTCGATCGCAAGCAGCGGATCCTGGCGGACGAGCTCGACCGGCTCTCCCTCCACGCCCAGACCGCCACGGAGCAGTGGGAGGAGGCCGCGCGCACCGCCGCCGTGTGGCTCCAGCGGGCGCTCGCCCTCGACGGGGCGCTCGCGCTGACAGAGGCGCGGCCCGCCGACGCCGCCACGGTCGAGGTGCACGGCGACGTCACGATGGGCGTGGCCTATCCGGCCCACGCCACCTGCACCATCCCCATGGGTCCGCCGGGCGGGGGCAGTTCGGCCCTCACCTTGGCGGTGCGGGCGCACCGGGAGGCGCTGGCACGGGCGGTCGTGGCGGCGGCCGCAGAGCGGGCGGTGCGGCTGGTCACCGCCGAGCTCGCGGCCACGCGGCGGCGCCAGCACGCGGTGGAGAGCCGGTGGATCCCGCGGCTCGAGGAGGAGCTCGCCACCGTCCACCGCCTCCTGGAGCAGCAGGACCTGGAGGAGACCCTCCGGATTCACTGGGCAGCGGAGAACCTGGGAGGCCGCGATGACTGAGACGATTCTGGTGGCCGTGAGCGACTCCCCCGCCGCGTTCGCGGCGGCAGCGGCGGCGATCGACCAGGCCCGGCGTCTGGGTGCCCGGCTGCACGTCCTCACCGTCATTCCCGACGGCGACCTCGGACGTCGCATGGGCGACCTCGAGGACGCCGCGGCGCGCCGCGAGGCCGGGGCCGACGCCGTCCTGCGCCATGTCGCCGGCCTCGCCAGCGCGGCCGGCGTGGGCGTGACCACCGTCCGGCGCCACGGCCGGGTGGCGGCGGAGATCCTCGGGGAGGCGCGCGCCGTCGGGGCGAGCATCATCGTGATGGCCCGGGTGGACCGCCCGGGGCACGCGATCCCGTCCATCGGGAGCCACACGCTCCGCGTGCTGGAGTTCGCCACCGTGCCCGTGCTGGTGGTGCCCGGAGCCTGACCGGTCAGCGGGTTCGTGGCAGCTTCGTCCCGATCGCGGCCCGTTCGTCCAGGACCTCCCGGCGGAACCGGAACAGCCGCGCGGGCCGGCCGCCGGTCTCGGCGCTGAGCTCACCCGTCTCCTCCACCAGATGCTGTTGCTCCACCAGGCGCCGGAAGTTCTGCTTGTGCACCCGCTGGCCGGCGATCGCCTCCACACAGGCCTGCAGCTGCCCCAGGGTGAAGGACTCCGGCAGCAGCTCGAACACCACCGGCCGGTACTGGATCTTGGCCCG
Source organism: Actinomycetales bacterium (assembly GCA_022838965.1). The sequence goes on from JALHDK010000100.1 coordinate 3,835, forward strand.
CAGGCGCGCGATTCCCGTGGCGACGATGCGCCGGTGGTCGTGCAGCATCCAGGGACCGGTGACCGCTTCCGGCAGGGTCCCGGCGATGAAATCCGGCGACTCGGGCACGAGTCCGGCCTCGTACAGCACCTCGTACCGCTGCAGCGCGAGTTCGGGCAGCCAGTCCCGCCCGTCCAGGCCGAAGGACACCCCGCAGCGCACCGCACGCCGGTCGCTGTCCCCCTCCGTGATCCAGGCCCGCAGTCGCGGCTCGAGCAGTCCCATCGTCTGCCCGCCGTCACGGCGGTCCTCCCAGGGGAACAGGTCGTACCAGCTCACCCAGCCCGGAGCAGCGGCCGCGGGATCGAGCCGGGTCAGCGCCAGGTAGCTGACGGAGATCACCCGCTCCGAGCCGTCGCGGGCCCGGTCACGGTCGGCGAAGGTGTAGAGCTGCTCGACGTAGCCGAGCCGCAGGCCGGTCTGCTCCTCCACCCAGCGCCGCACGCCCGCCTGCATCGACCGGTGGTCGTCCCGCAACGGGCCGGCGGGGAGTTGCAGCGGGTAGTCGGACGCCGTCAGGACGCGCGGCAGCCCCTCCAGGACACCCACGACCACCGCCACCAGCTCCGGGCGAACCGCACCCGCCGCCACCGCCGTTCACCCGATGCCGCTGGCGATCCAGCTGTCCAGCTGGGCCTTCGGCACGGCTCCCACCAGCCGCGACACCTCACGCCCCGACTTCAGCAGCACCATCGTCGGGATACTCCGGGCGTCGAAGCGGGCCGCGGTCCGCGGGGCTGTGTCCACGTTGACCTTCACCAGTTTGAGCGCGCCCGCCCGTTCGCGCGCCGCCCGCTCCAGCAGCGGGGAGATCGTGCGGCACGGGCCGCACCACGGCGCCCACAGGTCCACCAGGACGGGCACCCGTGCCGCGACAACGGCGTCGAAGTCATCGTCCGACGCCGCCACCACCCACGGCAGGGCCACCCGGCACTTCGCGCACCGGGGGGTGCCGGACGAGACCGCCGGGACACGGTTCTTCGCCCCGCACGACGGACAGACCACGATGGCGGACGTACTCATGCCCCAACGGTAACGCGGCCCGTTGGGCAGAATGTGGTCATGCCGGAACCCGTCGATCCAGAACCCGTGGTGACGCCTCCGGGCGTCCCAGCCACCGCCGATGACGTCGCGCCACCCGCGGACGCTGAGGGCCTCGCGACGGTCGAAGGACTGGTGTTCCGCTCGCTGCGCGCGCCCCGCCCGAGCCGGGAGGAACGTCTCGCGCGGGGGGTCGCCCTCCGGGAGAAGGTCCCCCACGCGAGCCTGGCCGACTGGACGCCGTCGCCGTCGCGGCCCGACCCGATCGCCCTGATCGAGCAGTCGAACGAGGGCCGCCTGCCGGAACTCGTGGGCGTCCGGGTTGGCCGCATGGCGGCGTCGCCGTACGGGTTCCTGCGCGGCTCGGCGAACGTGACGGCGACGGACGTCGCCACGCTCCCCAGCACCGGGGTCATGCCCGTCATCTGCGGCGACTGCCACATGGGCAATTTCGGTTTCTACCGGTCACCGGAGGGATCGCTGGTCATCGACCTCAACGATTTCGACGAGGCCCACCCCGGCTGCTGGGAGTGGGACGTGCGGCGCCTCGTCGCCAGCGTCTGGGTGGCGGGGCGGGAGAACGGCTATCGCGAGGACCAGTGCGCCGACGCGGTGCGCTCCTGCGTCGCGGCCTACCGGGACGAGGTCACCCACCTCGCCTACCAGCCGCTGCTCGCCCGCTCGTTCGACCACCTGGACGCCGAGGGGCTCCAGGAGAGCGCCACCGAGCGCACGCTGCGGGGGGAGATCAAGCGGGCGGCCAAGGCCGCCCGGAAGCGCACCAGCGACCGCGCCCTGCCGCGGTACACCGTGGAGTCCGACGGCGGACGCCGGATCGTCGCCAAGCCCCCGCTGGTCACCCCCATCAGCGGCCCCGACTACGACGCCATCGCCGACGGCCTCGACGCGTACATCCACACGCTGCCCCCGCACTGGCGTCGCGTGTTCGCCGGCTACTCCCTCGTCGACATCGCGCTCAAGGTGGTGGGCATCGGCAGCGTGGGGCTGCGGGCCTACATCGCCCTTCTCGAGGGCAGTTCGGGCGACGTCCTCTTCCTCCAGCTCAAGGAGGCCCGCCGCTCCGTCGTGGCACCCTTCGTGCACGGCGGGCAGGCGTGGCACGCCCACCAGGGGCAGCGCGTGGTGGAGTACCAGCAGGCCGTCCAGACGGTCACGGACCCGCTCCTCGGCTGGACGACGGTCGATGGCCGGCAGTACTACGTCCGCCAGTTCCGCAACATGAAGGGGCAGGTGCCCCTCACGGCCCTCACCGCCTCCGCACTCAAGGACTACGCCGGCATCCAGGGCCACCTCCTCGCCAAGGGACATGCCCGCACCTCCGGGGCCTCCCTGATCGCGGGGTATCTCGGGGACGGCGACGGCCCCGGGGAGGCGTTCGCCGTGTTCGCCCGCCGATACGCCGACCAGACGGAGGCGGACCACGAACTGCTCCAGGAGGCCGCACGCACGGGCAGACTCCCCATGGTCTGGCCGCCCGTGTGAGCACACTGATCAGCCCGCCGATTGGGATGCGGCGATTGCGCCGTGGTACAGTTCCACTCGGCCGCTTCCCGGTTCGCGAGTGGACTCACCGGGCTGGAAAGCGGAACTGCGCAAGTGGCGGAATAGGCAGACGCGCACGGTTCAGGTCCGTGTGCCCGTGAGGGCGTGGGGGTTCAACTCCCCCCTTGCGCACCGCGGGGTAGGTCCCTCACCTACCCGTGCTGGTCTTCCCGAAACTCCCGGTCAGGGTGTCCTGGCCGGGAGTTCTCGTCGTTTGTGGGAACCGCCATCGGGGCTCCGGGTAGATTCCGTCACAACAGCACATCCACAAGGAGGTTGTCGTGCCTGATTTCCTGTCCGAAGCCGCGGCCATCCAGGCCGAGATCACCCAGCTCCGCCACGAGTTGCATGAACACCCGGAGCTGGGTCTCGAGCTGCCCTGGACCCAGCAGAAGGTCCTCGACGCGCTGGCCGGCCTGCCGCTCGAGATCACCCTCGGCACCCGGTCCACGTCGATCAACGCGGTGCTGCGCGGCGGGGCGGCCCCCGCGGAGATCGCGGACCGCCCGGTGGTTCTGCTTCGGGCCGACATGGACGGGCTGCCCATCGTCGAGGCCACCGGCATGGAGTTCTCCTCGAAGATCGAGGGTCTGATGCACGGGTGCGGGCACGACATCCACACCGCCACCCTGGTGGGTGCCGCCCGCATCCTCTCCGCCCACGCGGCGGATCTGCCCGGAGACGTCGTCTTCATGTTCCAGACCGGCGAGGAGATCATGGCCGGAGCGAAGGCCCAGATCGCCGACGGCGTGCTGGACGCCGCCGGCAAGCGCGTCGACCGCGCCTTCGGGATGCACGTCATGTCCTCGACGCTCGAGACCGGCCGCTACGCCTCCAAGCCCGGCACGGTCATGG
>JALHDK010000101.1 GCA_022838965.1 Actinomycetales bacterium
CGTCAACAACCAGCGTCGCAACAAGGTCGCGATCATGTGGCGTGGCGAGACCGAGGGTGGCCCACGGGCCGCGGGGGCCGCGGTTGACCCCGATGAGCGCGATGACCACCCGGTTCGAGGCGACGTCGGTGATCCGCCAGAAGTAGCCCTCCATCGCCACCCCGTGCGCGGCCAGGGGGTTCCCGAAGGGGAGGTCGGCGCCGGTGGCGCGGTAGGCGCGCAGCAGGTCCATGGGCCGAGGGTAGAGGGGTGGCGACGACGGCGCGACCCCGCTCCCGGCCCGGTGCGGAAAATTGGCTGGCCCCCCGACCGCGACGCCTGCGAGACTGGCGCGCATGCAGCTCGCCCTCCACGCCACGCCGGCGGTCCCGGACACCCCGGACGCCGCTGCCGTGGTCCGCGCCCACATGGCTGCGATGAACAGCCTGGACACGGAATGGCTCCTCGAGGCCTACGGCCACGACGACTTCGTCGAGCCCGAGGCGGTCCTCGCCGCGCGGCACGCTGACCAGCGCTATCTCCGCAAGCACCTGTGGGTGGCGTACCCGGCCGACGACGACCCCGCGACGGCGCTCGGCTATGCCACGCTCCACCTGCCGCTCGCTGACAACACCCACCTGGCGCAGGTCTTGGTGGTGGTCCGCCGCGCGTACCGGGGCCGGGGGATCGGGCGGGTGCTCACCGATGCGGTGCGTGCGGCACTGCGGGGAACCGGCCGGACCACGCTGGCTGTCTGGACCACCCATCCCGTCCTGGAGGCGGACCATCCCGCCGCACTGCCCGCCAGGACCGGCGTGGGCGTGGTGGATCGCACCGCCCCGGCTGTGGCATGGCTGCTCCGCCTCGGGTTCGATCTCGAGCAGGGCGAGCGGTACTCGATGCTCGGGATTCCCGCCGACCGGGCCGCCTGGCTGGCCGACGTGGAGCGGCTGCGGGGGCAGGCCGCCGCCACGGCGGGTGCGGACTACGACCTGGTGCAGTGGCAGGGCCTCACCCCCGTGGAATGGCGGGAACGGATGGCGGCGCTCCACACCCGGATGAGTGTGGACGCCCCCTCGGCGGGCGTCGACTACCGCGAGGAGAAGTGGGACGTGGAGCGCGTGGTCCACCGCGACGAACAGATGCTCGCCCAGGACCACGCGAACGTCCTCACCGCCGTCCGGCACCGCCCGACGGGCGAGCTCGTGGCCTACACGGAGCTGCAGTGGCCCACCTCGAGGCCGCATGTGGTCTACCAGGAGGACACCCTCGTGCACGGCGCCCACCGCGGCCACCGCCTCGGCATACTCGCCAAGGCCGCGAACCTCGAGTACCTGCTCGCCGCGAACCCGCCCGCCGCCCGCATCCACACGTGGAACGCGGCGGAGAACCGCTACATGCTGGCGATCAACGAGGCCCTCGGTTTCCGGGCGGCCGCCATCGAGGGGGCGTGGCAGAAGGTCATGGACCCCTGGTGAGGGATGACCGCCCGGGGTGTCCTTCTCACGGCCCGGCCCCTGCGCTAGCGTGAGCGCCAGGCAGCAGGGGAGGCGATGAGCGCCCCGGCGCCGCCGAGACCGCACGGCGAAGGGAGACCGAGATGGCCTGGGACACCGTCGCCGAGGACGCCCCCCTCACGGGCGCGGACCTGGACCGCTGGACAGCCGGCCTTGACGCCGTCGTCGCGGCGGTGGCGCGCGTCGTCGCGGGGGTGGACGAGGAGGATCTCGCGGCGTGGCTCGCGGCCCCGACCGACGGCGCCCCGGCGTTCCTGACCTGGCGGCTGCCCCGCGAACGGCTCGACAGCGACCCGGCGGGGTGGATCACCCGCGATCCCGAGCGGCTCGCCTGGCCCTTCGACGCCGACCGGCCCGCCCGCTTCCAGCCGCCACCCGCGCGCCTGGCCGTGACGGGCAACGTGATCCCCGCCGAGGTGGTGCCCCGGCTGCTGGCCTGCCCCGGGCTGGCTGCGGCCGTGATGCCGGTCGGGCGCGCTGCCGGGGCGCTGCGGCGCCGGGCGTGGCACTGGCCGCTGCGGATCGGGGTGCTCGAGGACGAGCTGCGGGACGTGTTCGACCAGCTCCGGGGCTACGAAGGGGTGCCGGAACCGCTGGTGGACGTGAGCGACCTGCGCACGGATCCCGGCGGGGTCGACCTCGTGGTGCTGCGCGGGACGCCCGCCGAGGCGGCCGCCCGGCTGGGGGAGCGGCGCCAACTGGCGAACGCCGTCGTGTGTGTGGGGGAGCCGGGAGGGGCGTGGCCGGTGGTGGACGCGCAGCTCACCCTGATCCGCGCCGTGACCGGCGCGATCGTCACCGCGCTCGCTCCGCCCGACGGCGCCGAGGGCGTGGTCCGGCACGTGCTGCGCACGCTGCGGCATCTGGCCCATGCCCATCCGTTCGACGTGGCCCTCACCGCCGGCTTCGACCGGACCGTCCTCATCACCGGGGAGCTGGCTGCGCTGGCGGCCAGCGATCTCCCCACGGTGATCCGGCGGCGCGCCCGCCAGCTGCGTCTGGACCTCGAGGAGCTCACCGCCATGGCGGAGGCCGTGGGTGCGGAACCGCCGGAGGACCTGACGGGCGGGGAACCCGAGCCCGGGCCGGGCAGGGGCGAGGGCGGGGGCGACCGCGGGCTGCCCGTACCGCCGGCGCCACCGCCGCCCCCGCGCGTCCGGCGCATCACGCGCGCGGAGCCGCCCCTCGCGGAACTGGAGGCCCTGCCGCAGGAGGGCGCCTTCGCGGGCGAGTCACACGAGGCCTCCCGTGTCCCCGACCTCACCGCGGAGGTGGAGTCGGTCCTGGCGGAGGCCGCCGTGCCGCGATTCCTGCAGGCCCGCGTGACCCCGGTGGCCGGTGCCGAGGGCGCGGCCGGTGCCGGCGGCGGGGAGGGCGCGGGCGGTGCGGAGGGCGCCGGCGGCGGGAACGTGCTGCGGCCGGGACCGAACGCCGTCGACGTCTTCATCGGCCCCGAGGAGCGCGGCGCCCTCGTGGGCCCCGAGTCACCGGACCGGGAGCTGTTCGCCGACCCCACCCTCGAGATGGTCCGCCTCACGGTTGTCCTCGCCCCGCTCCTGCCCCCGGGTGAACCGGTGAGGGCCGAGCTGGAGGTGCCGCGCGTGGGCCGTTCGCCGAACGCGCGGCTGCTCTGGACGCTGCCCGCGCGGGGGAGGGTCCAGGCGCGGCTCATGGTGCTCCACCGCAACCGTGTCATCCAGACGGCGCTGCTCTCCGGCCATGTGGGCAGGCCGGCCGAGCTGCGGGAGCGGCTGGTGCTGTGGGAGTCGTTCGCGCACCTCGACGACCGCCAACCCTTCGACCGCACCTTCGTCCTCAACCACGACGACGACGGGACCCCCGCCGTCGTCACGCACGCCGACGGCGCCACGCGGATCGCCGCGATGGACGAAATCGAGGCGATCACCGACCGGATCCGCCGGCTCCTCCTGCGGGCCACGCACCTGCGCTCCACCACGAGCAAGGCGGCGGTGGAGGAGGCGCGGACGATCCTGGTGGACGTGGCCGGACAGGGCAACGACCTGTACGTGCTGCTCGAGGACCATCTCGGCCGGCTCGGGGACGCGCGGCGCATCCAGATCGTCACCGCACGGTCCGGCCGCTTCCTGCCCCTGGAGATGGTCTACGACCGCCGCGCGCCCGCCCCCGAGGCGAAGGTGTGCGAGAACTGGCTCGCCGGGCGGGAGTGCGGCCCCCACTGCTTCTCGTCCCCCAAGGACCGCAGTGTGGTGTGCCCGGCGGTGTTCTGGGGCATGGGACGTGTCATCGAACGGCACCACACCTCGCTGGCCGGCGCGGACGGGACCGCGTTCCTCGTCACCGCCAACCCCACCCGCGAACGTCGGCGGCTGACGATCACGCGCGCCCTGCTCGCGGCCAGCGACAAGGTGGACCCGGCGGATGTGGACACCGCGAAGGCGGTGTTGCGGGTGGCCGCCCAGCGGGTGGAGTCGTGGGACGACTGGGTCGGGGCCCTCGCGGGGGCACCCACGGACCTCCTGCTGCTCATGCCGCACACCGATCCGGCCCAGCCGTCGCTGGAGATCTCCGGCAGGCCCCCGCTCCGCCGTGAGTACATCGAGTGGGAGCACGTGACGGGCGAGCGGCCGGACGTCCACCCCATCGTCGTCCTGTTCGGCTGCGACACGGGGGGCTCCGAGGAGGACCCGGCCGGCTACGCCACGCGGTTCATGGCCCGCGGTGCCGCGGCGGTGTTCTCCACGCTCACCATGCTGCTCAACACCCACGCCGCGGCCATGTCGCAGCAGCTCGCAGCGCTGCTCATGGACCCGGAGCGGGGGGAGGTGCCGCTCGGGGAGCTCGTCGCGCGGTTCCGGCGGGATGCCGTGCGTGCCGGTCTGGTGGCGGCGCTGTCCGTGACCGCCTACGGCGACGCCGACTGGAAGGTGTGAGGATGTTCCGGCTCGAGATGCTGCCCGCCCAGCGGGGGGACTGCCTGTGGCTCACCTACGGTCCCGAGGGCGGCGCGGCGCACCACGTCCTGATCGACGGCGGCCCCGCGGAGACCATCCCCACCCTGGTTCCCGAACTGGAGCGGCGGATCCGGGCGCTGCCCGGGGAGGCGGACCGGGTGGAGCTGCTCGTGGTCACCCACATCGACGCCGACCACATCCAGGGGGCGGTGGCGTTGCTGTCCGATCCGGCCCGGGTGCCGCTCTTCCGCGACGTGTGGTTCAACGGCTGGAAGCACCACCAGCCGGGGGTGCTGGGCGGTCCCGACGCCGAGCGCCTCACCCTGTCGCTGCTGCAGCACCCCGACCGCTGGAACCACGACTTCGACGGCGGCGCGGTGGGGGTGCCGGACGCGGGACCGTTGCCCGTGGTGGAGTTGCCGGGCGGGATGCGGCTCACCGTCCTGGCGCCCGACGGGGAGGCGTTGCGCCGCCTGGCCCCCGAATGGGAGAAGGCCTGCCGGGCGGCGGGCATCATGCCGGGCCAGGGCGCCCCGATCGTGCGGCCGGGCTGGCAGCGCGGGGAGCTCCTCGGCCGCTTCGACCCGGACCTCCTCGCCGGGGCGCCGTTCAGCGAGGACCGGGGCGCCCCGAACCGTGCCGGCATCGCCCTCCTCGCGGAGTACGACGGCCGGCGCGTGCTGTTGCTCGCCGACAGCCAGCCGAGGCAGATTCTCCGCGCCCTGGACCGGCTCGGCCCGGGGCCGCTCCACGTGGACGCCGTGAAGGTGTCCCACCACGGCTCCCGCCGGAACACGAGCCTGGACCTGTGCCGCCGGATCCGAAGTCCGCGGTGGCTGATCTCCACGAACGGGGCGCAGTTCAGGCACCCCGATCCGGAGTGCCTCGCCCGGATCGTGGTGTCCCAGGAGAGGCCCACGCTCTACTTCAACCATGTGACGGAGCGCATCAGCGATGTGGTGGCCGGCGCCGGCGACCGCTACGCCGTGAAGCTCCCGCGCCGGAACCCCGACGGGAGCCACCAGGAGGGCCTGGTGGTCCCGCTCTGAGGGGGCCTACTGGAGCAGCGTGTCGTCCAGCTCGCCGCCCTTGATGCGTTCGAATTCGCGCAGCAGGTCCTGCACCGTGGTGCGCGACTTGTGCACCGGGCCGAGATCGAGGACGATCGCGCCCTCGTGCATCATGATGAGCCGGTTCCCCATGCGCAGGGCCTGCTCCATGTTGTGGGTGACCATGAGGGTGGTGAGCCCGAACCTCTCCACCGTCTCGGTGGTCAGTCGGGAGACGAGTGCGGCGCGCTGCGGGTCCAGCGCGGCCGTGTGCTCGTCCAGGAGCAGGATCTTGGGTTCCGAGAACGTGGCCATGAGCAGGGACAGGGCCTGGCGCTGGCCCCCCGAGAGCAGGCTCACCCAGTCCTTGAGCCGCACGTCGAGGCCCTGCTCCAGCGCGCGCAGCTCCTGCGCGAAGCGCTCCCGCTTGGCCCGCGTCACTCCCAGTCGCAGCCCGCGCCGCTGACCCCGCTCGAGAGCCATGGCGAGGTTCTCCTCGATGCTCATGTGTGGTGCGGTGCCGGCGGCGGGATTCTGGAAGACCCGGCCGATGTAGCGGGCACGCTGGTGGTCGTTCAGCCTGGTGACGTTGCGGCCGTCGATGGTGACGGTCCCGGTGTCCGGGCGGTAGGTGCCGGCGATGACGTTGAGCAACGTGGACTTGCCGGCTCCGTTGGAACCGATCACGGTGACGAAGTCGCCCGGTGCCAGGTGGAGGCTGACATCCCGCAGCGCGAGGCGGGCGTTGACCGTGCCCGGGGCGAAGGTCTTGCTGATGTTCTCGAGGCGCAGCACCGCTCAGCCCTCCTTCTCCACGGCGGCGGTCTCGGCGACGGCGCCCAGCCGGCGCCGCACGGCACCGCCCATCCGGGCGAAGCCCTTCCACTGGGGCAGCACGAGCGCGATGATCACCAGGATTGCGGAAATGAGCTTCATGTCGTTGGGGTTGAGGCCGGCCAGCAGGGCGAGCTGGATCACCACGCGGTACAGCACCGAGCCGAGGACGACGGCGCTCGCGGCCACGGCGATGCTGGACCGTCCCAGGATGGCCTGGCCGATGATCACGGAGGCGAGGCCGGCGACGATGAGACCGATCCCCATGCCGATGTCCGCGAAGCCCTGGAACTGGGCGATCAGGGCGCCGGCGAGCGCCACGAGGCCGTTGGAGAGCGCCAGGCCGAGGAGTTTCTGGTTGTCGGTGTTGACCCCGAAGGACCGGATCATGTCCGGGTTGTCGCCGGTGGCGCGCATCGCGAGGCCGAGGTCGGTGTGGAGGAACCAGATCACCAGCAGCAGGATGGCCACGGCGACCAGCAGGAAGATCCCGATGCTCACCCAGGTCCCGGTGAGGCCGGCCTGCCGGAGCGGCGTGATCAGGGTGGTCTCGCGCAGGAGGGGAAGGTTGGCGCGGCCCATGATGCGCAGGTTGATGGAGTACAGCCCGATCTGCGTCAGGATGCCGGCGAGCAGGCCGTTGATGTTGCCCTTGGTGTGCAGCAGGCCGGTGACCAGGCCGGCCACCGTGCCGGCCACGAACGCGAGGGCCGTGGCGGCGAGTGGGTGCATCCCGCTGACGATCCCGACGGCGGCGACCGCGGCCCCCGTGGTGAAGCTGCCGTCCACGGTGAGATCGGGGAAGTCGAGGATGCGGAAGGTCAGGTAGACCCCGATCGCCATGACCGCGTAGATCAGGCCCAGCTCGACGGCAGTGATCATGCGCCGGTCCTCCCGGGGTAGGGGCGGGGGGCCGCCCGCGGCGGCCCCCCGCATGCTGCTACTCGGTGATGTTCGCGGGGTCCGCCTCCGCGAGGAGGTCCTCGGGGATGGTGACTCCCATGCGCTC
>JALHDK010000417.1 GCA_022838965.1 Actinomycetales bacterium
TCCGCGTCGTCACTCAGGAGGTCGAGCGCGGCGAGGCGAATGGCCAGCGTGGGGAGGCGACGATGAGCCTCGTCGGGCTCGGTCGGGTCGCCGACCGCCGCCATGGCGCCGCTCTGTATGCCAGGGATGTGAGAACCGTAGAGACGTACCTTGCCTTGGACGTCCAGGGCTAGAAGGGTGGCTGCCGGCGCGCGCTCGGCAGCGGCCGGGCCGCCGGACTCCAGCCGGCCCACAGCAATCGTGGCGGCCACTACTGCCGCGACGCACAGTGCCAGGACGACGTACCGCCCGGTGCTCGGTCTGTCTGGGGGGGGGACAAAGGACAAGACAAACCTCCTGTGGACGGTGGATTCACCGTTGCAGGTGTATGCTCCTCCGATGGCGCAGGGATGGGCCTGAGAGTGCTCTGACGGGCAGTTGTGGTGCCACAGCAGCGGCCCGATGACTGTAAAGCGACGACTGGAGGTGGATTGACATTGAGACGCACATGCCTAGTCCTCGCCGTAGTGAGCCTCAGCTCCGCGGCGTGGGCGGCAAAGATCGAGCTATCGACTGTGCCCCCTCGCGAGGGAGTCGAGGTCATCATCTACCGTGACGTAGACCTCACCCTCGTACGGGAGCAGCGCATGATCCGCTTCCACGAGGGGGAGAACGAGATCGCCTTCTCGTGGGCAGACACCCGCATTGACCCAACCTCCGTGCGGATCCGCATCGCCGGCGACGGCGAGGGGTACGCACTGACCGAGACCACCTATCCGCCGGAGCAGCCCAACACCCTGGTGTGGCATATCACCGCGCCCACGGACGGTCCGGCGCCCCTGGAGGTCAGCTACTTCACGAGCGGGCTTACGTGGAGCGCCGGGTACACCCTCATTCTGGACAAGGCCGAGACGGAGGGGACCTTCAGCGCCGACTTCTCCATTGGGAACCACAGCGGCGAAGCCTATGAGAGCGCGAAGGTGTCACTGCTTACCGGCGGCGTGCGCCTCATCGAGCAGGTCATCGCGCTCGAGGGCGAGGCGCGCGAGGAGATCATGGCTCGCCGCGCGGGGCTCATGTTCGATGGCGCTGCTGGAGCCCCACCGCCTCCTGACGCCGAGCCAGCCGCTCCCATGGGAGCTATGATGGGTGGGCCTGGCATGGGCGGTGGGTACGGTGGTGGCGGCGGCTATGGTGGCTTCGCCTTCGGTAACGCCATGGATGCTGTGGAGATCGCCGCAGCCTCAGCCTCCGAGCACGAGCGCTACAACCTGGACACCGACATGGCGCTTCTGGACGGCTGGGTCACC
>JALHDK010000102.1 GCA_022838965.1 Actinomycetales bacterium
CGTTCGAGATGAACTGGCCGCCGGTGAGGGCCGCTCCCAGGGCGCCGCTCTGCGCCGAGTGCTCGCCCTCGGGCTCAAAGAAGAACGGGTGCCTGCCCCACACGTTGACGGCGCCCTCGGCGCGTGCCGCCTCGAAGAGTTCCGAGATCTCGGTGGAGGGGGTGATCGGGTATCCGATGACACCGCCGCACACGTGCCGCATCACATGGGCGACGGCGCCGTTGCCGTTGATCACATCGGGGATGCCGGGGTACTTCGGCTGCTGAGCTGTCATGGTGTCTGTCCAGATCGTGCGAAGGAATCGCGGCACCCTGTAGGGAGTCGCTGCCTTTTCACGCTAACCTCCGTGGCCCGACGCCACCGATGACCAAAGTCCCTGCCACATCGGGCGGCGGGTGACCGTCCGGGCGGCGGCGAGCCGTCACCGCTGGTGGGGTCGCACCGGATGACCCTCCGCACGCAACCCGGTAGCGTGGTTCCGTGCATCGACCCACGGTGACGCTCGTCACGAGCCGCGATCTTCCCACCCTGTCCGATGACTTCGCGGGCCTGGCCGAGGCCGTCCGGTCGCGAGGCGTCAACGTCCGCACGGCGGTGTGGGACGACCCCTCGGTTTCCTGGGAGGACGCCGGGCTCTGCCTGATCCTGACGATCACCGACTTCGCGGACCGGCCCGAGGAGTTCTTCGCCTGGGCCGACGGTGTCCCGCGCGTTCTCAACGATCCACGCATCCTGCGGTGGAACAGCGACAAGCACTACCTCCAGCGCCTCGCGGCCCGCGGGGTACCGACCATCGACACCACGTGGCTGGAGCCGGGCGCCGGGCTCTCGAAGCACCAGGTGCACACCCGCATGCCGGCGCGCGGTGACTTCGTCGTGAAGTCCTCCCTGGCGTCGAACCGGCACACGACGGGACGCTTCACCTCCACGGACGCGCGCTCCCGCGCGGCCGCGATCCAGCACGCCCTGACGATCCTCGGCGGCGGGCGGGCCGCGCTCGTGCAGCGCTATCTCACCGCGGTCGGCGACCGGGGAGAGATCTCGCTCGTCTACTTCAACGAGCTGCTGTCCCACGCGGTGGAGAAGGAGGGCATCTTCCAGACCGAGGCCGACCCGGGCAGCCGGCCGCGGTCGCGCGCGTTCCCGCACGAGGTCACCGCGGGGGAGCGCCACCTCGGGGAGGACGTCCGGAACGCTCTCCACGCGTGCATCCGGGAGGTGAGCGGACGTGATCACCTGCTGGCGTACGCCAGGGTGGACATGATCCACACGGACGACGGGCTGAAGGTGCTCGAGGTGAACCTCATGGACGTGACCCTGTACCTCTCCATCGTCCCGGGCGCGCTGGAGACCTTCGCGGATGCCATCGCCGTGCGGGCGTTCTGGTGACGTGACCCAGCCCACGTGGTCCGGGTTGGGCACGCGTCCCCGCAGCCGCTAGAATCCATCAGGGTCACCACCGTGGGTGGTGTGCCATGGTGGGTGTAGCTCAGCTGGTAGAGCACCTGGTTGTGGTCCAGGATGTCGCGGGTTCGAGCCCCGTCACTCACCCTGTGGGTCGGCCGGCAGCAGCCGGCCGACCCTCTTCGTTTCCCGCCCGAGCCGGGTCGGGGACCAGCGGGGGCGCTCCGGTCAGGGACCGGCGGGGGTGTTCGGCCCCTCCGGGAAACCGCCCGGTTCCGGCGGCGTGTCGGCGGATGCGGCGTAGGCCATCGCCTCGGGAGTCGGGCCGGCCACGTCGCGTGCGGCCTCCCGGCAGGTCTCGAGGTCGGGACCCTGGCCGGTGGGGAGCAGGACGGCGCGGTAGTACCGCAGTTCGGTGATCGATTCCCGGATGTCCGCGAGGGCGCGGTGTCCGCCGCGCTTCGCGGGGGCGGCGAAGTAGGCCCGAGGGTACCAGCGCCGGGCCAGCTCCTTGATCGACGAGACGTCGATGACGCGGTAGTGGAGGTGGTCGGTGACTGCGGGCATGTGGCGTTCGAGGAAGGCCCGATCGGTCCCCACGGAGTTCCCCGCGAGCGGCGCCTTGCGGCGCTCCGGAACGTGGCTGCGGATGTACCGCAGGACGTGGTCCGTCGCCTCATCGAGGGTCACGCCGTCGGCGAGGGCGGCGAGCAGGCCGGAGGCCGTGTGCATGCGCCGCACGACGTCCACCATGCCGTCCAGCGCGGACGCGGGCGGCCGGATGATGACGTCAATGCCGCCGTCCACCGGGTTGAGGTCGGAGTCGGTGACGACGACGGCGACCTCGATGAGGGCATCGGTCTCGACGTCGAGACCCGTCATCTCGCAGTCGATCCACACGATCGCGTCCTTGGGGGTCACACTCACCGCTCCACCCTAGTCAGGAAACGCGCCCCCAGCAGGACTCGAACCTGCAACCTACGGATTAGAAGTCCGGTGCTCTGTCCATTGAGCTATGAGGGCCAACCTCCCCAGTCTACCGAGTCGGCCGGAGGGTGCGGGCACGGCGGAGTGAACGCCAATCAGGGTCCCGCCCGGCGTGCGCGCTTGGAAGGTGAGACCCGGGCGTGCACGCTGGGACCGTGGGTACACACGTGCGGAGTGCCGATGGGTGAGCCGAGCCGGGCGGAGCCCTCGCCCTCGCTGCTGCACCTGCTCCACGACGTGCATCGCGAGGTCGCGGCCCTCAGCTTCCCCTTCGAGACGGAGGAGGCGTCGCGCCTGCGTGATCTCGCAACCCGGGTGACGACCCAGATCCGCTCCCATCTGCTGCCCCGGGTGGCCGACGACGCCACCCCCGCCGTCGTGGTCCTCGGCGGCTCGACCGGCGTCGGGAAGTCGACCATCCTGAACACCCTGGTGGGGCGGGAGGTCACGCCGGCCGGCGTGCTGCGCCCCACGACCAGACGCGCGGTCATCGCCCACCACCCGAGCGTGCACGCCGTGCCGCTCCGGGACCTCGCCGACCCGGTTGCGACGGCGGCCATTCCGCCGGGGCTCATGGTGCTGGACGCTCCGGATCTGGACTCCCTCGAGGCGTCGAACCGGGAGATGGCGCGCCGTCTCCTGGAGGCGGCGGACCTCTGGCTGTTCGTGACCTCGGCGGCGCGGTACGGTGACCAGATTCCGTGGGCGAGTCTGGAGCGTGCGAGGCAGCGGGGTCTTCAGGTGGCGGTCGTGCTCAACCGGGTGCCGGCCGCGGCCCGGAAGGAGGTGCGTGCGGACCTCACCGCCCGTCTCGACGCGCTCGGGCTCGGCTTCGCACCACTCTTCCTCATTCCGGACCTGTCGCCGCACGACGGACCGCTTCCCGCCGACGTGGTGGAGGAGCTGCGGGCGTGGCTGACCGCCGCAGCAGGACGGCACCAGTCGCGGGCGATCATCAAGCGCACCACCCGGGGTGCATGGTCCGCGCTGCACGACAATCTGCTCGAGCTCGCCGATGGCGTGGGACGGCAGGCGGTTCGGGGCCGCGAACTGCGCGAGGCCACCCACCGGGCCGCCGCAGGTCCGGCCGAGGACATGGTCCGCGCCGTGGTGGCGGGGGAGTGCGCCGCGGGGGCTCCGACCACCCGCTGGCTGACGCTCGCCTCCACGGGTGGCCCGCTCGCGCCGCTCGTCCAGCGGGAGCGGCCGGCCCACGCCGGCCTCCGCGGCCGGGCGCGTCACCGCAGGGACGCCGCCGCCCTGCAGCTCGCGGACGACGTCAGCGCGGCGATCAGCACGCTGCTCGCCGACGCCATCCACGACGCCTCGACGACCATCGTGCGTGCGTGGCAGGACGCCCGAGCAGCGCATCTGCTCAGGGGAGACGAACTGGTCACCGCCGACGGCGCGCGGGAGCGTGCCCAGGCGACGACGGCGGCCTGGCGGCGGGTGGTTGCCGAGGGCGGGCGGCTCTCCGTCACGGGCCGCGCGGCCGCCCTGCTCGGTCCCCGGGGACTGGAGGCGCTCATCGTGGCCGGCGCCTCCGGCATCGCGGGCGCGGCGGAGGCGGCCGCCGGGAGTCTCGGTGACGCCGAACCCGGGGAGCGGGCGCGCGCCGAGCTGGTGACCGCTGTCCGCGAGGCGGTCCAGGACACCGCCACCCCGTTCCTCGCGGTGCTCCGCACCCTGCCCAACCCGGATCAGGCGACCCGACTGCGGATCCACGCCTCTGAACTGAAGGAGTACCTCGATGCAGACCGACCTTGAGCGCACAGCCGCTGCCATCCAGCGGGGACTGGAGACCGCAGGGTCGGAGATGCCCCCGACCGTGGCCGCCCGCGCGGTTCGCGAGGTGGCGGAGGTGATGGCGCGGTTCCGGGCCAGCGGGGATCACACGGTTGTCGCGCTCGTGGGAGGCACCGGCTCCGGCAAGTCCACACTCTTCAACCAGCTGACCCGGTCCTCGTTCGCCGACGTGGGGCACATCCGCCCGTCCACCCGGGAGGCCAGTGCGTGTGCCTGGGGTACGCGTGCCGAGGACATCCTCGGCCATCTGGGGGTCCATCCCCGCCGCCGCCTGTACCGTGACACGGTCCTCGATGCGGGTGCCGCGGGCTTCGAGGGTCTGGTGCTCCTCGACCTGCCCGATCATGACTCGGTCGCCCTGGAACACGCCGACCAGGTCGACCGGCTGCTCCCGGTGGTGGACGTCCTCGTGTGGGTGGTGGATCCGGTGAAGTACGCCGACCACGTGCTGCACGAGAAGTACCTGAGTGAGCTGAGGTCCCGGGCCGACGCGATGGTCGTGGTGCTGAACAAGATGGACACCCTGGACGCGCGTGGTCGGGAAGCGGTCGACGCCGACCTGCGGAGACTGCTTGCCGGCAGCGGCCTCGGCAGCGTTCCCGTCCTGCACACCAGCGGCATCTCGGGACAGGGCATCGATGGGCTGCGGCATGTGCTGCGGGCCGCGGTGGCCTCCGAGTCGACGGCGCACCGCACCGCACGCGCCGGACTCGCCGAGGTGGCCGGCTCCCTGCTGGCGCACCTCGGTCGCGGAGAGGCGACCATCGACGACCGCGTCGTCGATCTCACGGTCACGGACCTGATGCACGCGACGGGGATCGGCGCCGTTGCGGAATCCATCGCGGCTGCCACCACAAGGTGGTCCGAATCGGCGCTCGCCGCTCCCCAGCCCCCCGCCCGCGCGGTGGTGGCGGCGATCGGATCCACATGGGCGGGGCGCGCCAAGCAGGGGCTGCCACGCCTGTGGGCGCGGGCCGTGGACGCGGCGCTGCCACGCGTCGAGGGGTTGATGCACGCGACGGCGGCCGCCGTGGCGGCCGTGCCTCTTCCGTCCACGCGGGTGGAGCGCGCCCGGCGCCTTGCCCTGCTCGGACTCACGTCCGCCCTCGGCGCCGTGGCGCTCGTGGTCGGGGGAACGTTCCTGCAGTGGTCACTGCTGTGGATCGCGGCGCCGGCGGTGGTCCTGGTGGCGTTCGCGGCGGCCCTGATGGGCGCGGCGCACACGGCGCGGGCGGCTGAGGGTGCGGCACGCGCAGCCCGCTACTCGCGGGAGGTGCGTGCGGCACTGACGACCGCCGTGCGGACCGAGCTCGCGGAGCCGACGCGGCAGTTGCTGGCTCGACACCGGGCGGTGCGCGAGATCCTCCTCGCGGTACGGGATGACCCTGCGCCTGTATCTACAGGGGCCGTTGCCGTCCAGGCGTCCACAGCGCGGGTCGCCAGCTGAGCCGACGCCCGATCCCATCGGACATGATCCCGCTGTCCGCACCTCGCGGCGTTGAAAGGGGAACTCATGTCCAACGAAACCTACGTGACCATTCGCGGCAACCTTGGTGCGAAGCCCGTCCTGCACAAGGGGGCCTCCGGAGGGAAGGTCGCGCGGTTCGACGTCGCCGTCGCGGTGGCGCGCTACCAGCGTGAGACCGAGTCCACCGACGTCCTTCCGCCGCAGTGGTTCGCGGTGAAGGCGTTCGGCCAGCTCGGCGAGAACGTCTGTGAGAGCACTGCCAAGGGGACGCCCGTGCTGGTACGCGGCGAACTCGTGACGGAGTACTGGATCAACGCCAATGGCGACCAGCAGCGCCGTCAGGTCATCCGGGCCGACGCCGTGGGTGTCGAACTTCACTCCGGGATCGCCCGGTACTCCCGGGTGGTGCGCGACTCACCCGAGGCGGAGGCGACCGACGGGGCGCCCGCGCGGCCCACGGATGTGACGAGCGCACTCGAGGTCACCGACGAGGATCTCGAGACCGTCGGGACCGGAGCGCCTCCCTTCTGATCACCCGTCGGGTGGCCCTTCGCGCCCCCCATGGGAGCGACAGGGCGGGTGGCTGCCTGTGGCATAGTGGAACGGCGTTCTCACGCACCCAGATCACGCAGACACCGGGAGAGTCGTGGCCGAGTACATCTACTCCATGGTCAGAGCCCGCAAGGCGCACGGGGACAAGGTGATCCTCGATGACGTCACCATGGCCTTCCTGCCGGGCGCCAAGATCGGCATGGTGGGCCCGAACGGCGCCGGGAAGTCCACGATCCTGAGGATCATGGCCGGGCTGGAGACGCCGTCCAACGGCGAGGCCCGGCTCAGCCCCGGCTACACCGTCGGGATCCTTCTCCAGGAGCCGACCCTCTCGGAGGACAAGACCGTCCTCGGCAACGTCGAGGAGGGGGTGGCCGAGATCAAGGCGAAGCTGGATCGCTTCAACGCGATCGGCGAGCAGATGGCCGAGCCCGATGCCGACGTCGAGTCGCTGCTGGACGAGATGGGCAGACTCCAGACCGAGATCGACGCCGCGAACGCGTGGGACCTGGAATCCCAGCTCGAACAGGCGATGGACGCGCTGCGGTGCCCGCCGCCGGACACTCCGGTCTCGGTGCTGTCCGGCGGCGAACGCCGCCGGGTGGCGCTGTGCCGGCTGCTTCTCGAGCAACCCGATCTGCTGCTGCTGGACGAGCCCACCAACCACCTCGACGCCGAATCCGTGCAGTGGCTCGAGCAGCACCTGGCCAAGTACCCGGGTGCAGTCATCGCGGTCACGCACGACCGGTACTTCCTCGACCACGTCGCGGGCTGGATCGCCGAGGTCGATCGGGGGCGCCTGTACCCCTACGAGGGCAACTACTCCACCTACCTGGAGAAGAAGGCGGAGCGCCTGAAGATCCAGGGGAAGAAGGACGCCAAGCTTGCGAAGCGTCTCCGGGACGAGCTGGAGTGGGTGCGCCAGAACGCCAAGGGGCGGCAGGCCAAGTCGAAGGCCCGGCTCGCCCGGTACGAGGAGATGGCGGCCGAGGCCGAACGGACCCGGAAGCTGGACTTCGAGGAGATTCAGATTCCGCCCGGGCCGCGTCTCGGGTCCCTGGTGCTTGAGGCCAGCAA
>JALHDK010000418.1 GCA_022838965.1 Actinomycetales bacterium
GCCCTGGCAGGTTGAGCCCCTGGATCATGGAGCGGACTTCCCCCATGGCGTCCTCGCGGGCCGCCTCGGCGGCGCTCTGTGCGCCGCGCACAGCGGCGACGATGAGGTCCTCGAGCATCTCGATATCCGATGGATCTACGGTCTCGGGGGCCAGCTTGATCGTCTTCAACTCACCGGTACCCGAGACGGTGGCGGTCACGACCCCGCCTCCCGAGGAGCCCTCGTAGGTGCTATTCGCGATCTCGGCCTGGGCCTGCTCGACCTGGGCCTGCATCTGCTTCGCTTCGCGCAGCAGCTTCATCATGTCCATCATGGGTTGGTTTCCTCCCGCGTCGGCTTGGACGGGTCAGTCATCGTCGAGTGGTCTGGACCCCTCGAACATCTCGAGGACCAGATCGACCGCCGAGGCCTTACTCCCCGTGGCGGCCTGCTGTCTGGCTTTGGGCGGCGCCGCGCCCAGCTCCGCCTTGATCGTCAGGGGGCGGCCGTAGACCTTGGCAACGCTGCCCTCGATGAGCGCTCGGCCCTCGGGGTCATCCAGCGCATCCGTCAGCTTGTCGAGCTGGAAGCTGCCCGGGACCGAGACGATCAGCTGATCGCCGCTCTCAAGCGCGCTGCTCTGGCCCAGTTGGGCGCCGAGGGCGGGACGGGCGTTGTGAATGGCGAGCACCGCCCGCTGCCACTCATCCGATGCCGCGGGGTTCCCGGCGGGGGCGCCCGACCAATCCTCCGGCGGAGGCTCGGGATCGGGCGGCTCCGGGGCGGGGCGCACCGTCGCCTCATACGCCGGCGGCGGCGCGGCGAGCGGGGCAGGCGGGGCCGCCGGGGTGGCGGGGGCGGCCACCCCGGTTTGGGGTGTTAGGAACCCGCCCGCGATGCTCGCCAGGGCCACCTCGGCGACAATCCGGTGCTGCCCGTTCCAGCGGAGCTCCTCGAGGGCCCGTCCGACTCGGCCAATGGCCGCGGCCAAGGTCGCCTCGTCGAAGTGGGCCGACTGCTCGACATAGCGCCTGACCGTCTCCGCGTCCGCCTCGAGGCCGGTCTCCGTGGCGGCCCCTAGGCGCGCGACGAGGAGGTTGCGGAGGTGCCGCAGCAGTTCCTCGAGCACCTGGGCGCAGGACCGCCCCTCCAATACGAGCCGCTCCACGAAGGGGAAGACCTCTTGGGCCGCGCGGCGCGCGAGGATGTCGGTCAGCTCGAACAGGACGTCGAAGCCCGCGCCGCCCAGGACCGCGTTGACGGCTTCGACGGTGACCGAACCGCCAGAGTACGCCACGACCTGGTCCA
>JALHDK010000103.1 GCA_022838965.1 Actinomycetales bacterium
GGCCAGCTGACCCTTCCGGGAGGCGTCCGTGACGTCGTTCAGAATCCGGAGGGTGTAGGCCGGGGCGTGGAAGCCGCGGGAGTTCTCGGAGACGACGTAGTCCAGGAAGAACTGGGCCTTGCGCTGGTAGTCGCGGGCCAGGGCGAGCTGCGGCTCGGGGGTGGTGCCGGCCGTGACCGCCGCCTCGATGTCCGCGATCAGCGCGTCGAGGGCGTCGAAGGAGACGTTCTTGGCGTGCTCGTAGCGGTCGTGGATGCCCTCGACACGTTCACGCATCGCCGTGGCGGTGGTGTGATGGCAGGTCATGCAGGAGCTGTTGATGGTCTCCTCGCTGCGCATGGGGCTGGCGATCTGGTGGTCCGAGACCTTCATCGCACCCTGGCGCGTGTAGGACATGTGGCAGTCGGCGCAGGTGACGCCGGCCTGGTAGTGGACGCCCTGGGCGAACGTCTCGAAGTCGGGGTGCTGGGCCTTGACGGCCTTGGCGCCGGTCAGCTTGTGCTCGAAGTCCGTCCAGCCCACCTCGTCGTAGTACTGCAGCGCGTTGTCCACCGTGTAGCCGTGGTCCCACGGGAAGGTGAGGGTCTTCCCCTCGCCGGCGAAGTAGTACTCGACATGGCACTGGGCGCACACGAAGGTCCGCATCTCCAGGGCGCTGGCGTCACGGTTGACGTCGTAGTCCGCCACACCCTGTCCCGCCATGTATTCCTTGATGCCCTCGATGAAGGCCGGCCGGGTGATCCGCAGCCGCATGGTCTCCGGGTCGTGACAGTCGAGGCACTGGATGGGGTGGTCGACCAGCTTCGTCGCCTCGTTGTAGGGCATCTTGTTCATGGCGGCGAACCCGGCCATCATGTCCCCGTCGCCCAACTCGTTCATGAGGGCGACCGTCGAGGCGTGACAGTTGAGGCACGCGCCGGGCTGATCGCGTTCGAGCACGCGCCGGGTGTACCGCTGGTCCTCGAGCATCCATTCGTGCCCGCGGGGCTCGCGGTAGTCGAGGGCGAAGGCATAGCCCTGCCACATGGTGACCAGCCGGGGGTCGGCCTCGATCTTGCTGTGGGTGGTGAACTCACGCGGGTCCTCGGGCGTGGGGTCGCGGTAGGACTTCTCCTCCTCGGCCATCTCGGCGGTGGCCTTGAACGCGTCGTAGTGGATCGGGAAGTTCTGCCCCCACACCGACGCGTCCACCACGGTGTCGTCCACCTCGACCACCCGCTGGAAGGACACCGTCGCCTCGCTGCGGCGCTCAAAGATGTTCACGAGGAGTGCCAGCACCCCCGCGGTGACCAGGGCGCCCGCGATGAAGAACACCGCGAGGGGCCAGATCATCTTGCGTGATTGCCTGGTCGTCTGTTCCATGCCCATCACTCCATGTGTCCGACGGTTGAGTGGCAGCGGGTGCAGCCGACCGTCTGGTCGGCATCGCGGGTCTCGTGCAGGCGGCTCACCATGCTGCCGTGGCAGTACAGGCAGGCGTGCTCGGTGACCGCGAGATTGTGTGCCCGAATCTTGATGTTGTCGGGGTAGTTCCCGGTGGTGAACTTGATCGAGTGCCAGAGGCCGTTCTCGGCCTTGTTGGCGTACTTCGCGACGATGTTGTCGTGCGGGGCGTGGCAGTCGTTGCAGCCCGCGACGGCGCGGTGGCTCGACTTCGTCCAAGCGTCGTAGTGGTCGCTCATCGCGTGACACTGCGCGCACGTGGCGGGGTCGTTCCCGAAGTAGGCGAAGCCGTTCGCGTAGGCGAAGGTGAAGACGCCCACCCCCAGCAGCACGCCCACCAGGAGAGCCATGATGCCGAGGAGGGCATTCCTCGGGGTGAAGAGGGCCATCCTCGCCTCCTTCTCCCTGTGTCATCCCCGCGCCTCATCCCCGCGCCGGGTTCGCCGGGCAGCGCAGACTGAGGGGCACGCCGCCCGTGCCACCCATCCTCGCAAGGCCGCGGGCACCAGCCAATCCGCCACCGGATAGACAAAGGGCACAGTTCCCCCACAGGGCGGGCACAGAATCTACCGCGCGGGAACCCCCAGCCCCTGCCGGACGATATAGGCGGCCGCCTGGATGCGGTTGTCCATCTTGAGCTTCTGCAGCGCGTTGTGGACGTGGTTCTTCACGGTGCCCTCCGTGATCGACAGCCGGCGCCCGATCTCCTTGTTGCTGAGCCCGTGGGCCACCAGGCGCAGGATCTCCAGCTCGCGGTGGCTGAGCGACTCCTCGGGGCGGGGCGCCGCCGCGGGGCCGAGTGTCCTCAGTTCCGCGAGGAGGTGTGTCACCAGCGCCGGCGAGACCGGGTTCTCGCCCCGCATCACGGACCGGATCATGTCGAACAGCTGGTCGGGCCGCAGGTCCTTGAGCAGGAAGCCGTGGACGCCGAGGCGAACCGCCTCGAGCAGGCGCTGGTCGTCCTCGAAAGCGGTCAGCATGACCACCCTCACGTCCGGAAGGCGTTCGCGCAGCAGGCGGGCGGCCCCCACCCCGTCGAGGACCGGCATCTCGACGTCCAGGACGACGACGTCCGGCACCAGCTCCATCGCCTTCTCGACGGCGTCGAGACCGTTGTCCGCCTCGCCGACGACGTGGAAGTCCGGCTGGTCGTCCAGGACGGCGGCGAGGGCGCCGCGGAAGAGGGGCACGTCGTCGGCCACGAGGATGGTGACCTGACGGCGCGCAGGATCGCCGGTGGGCATCGCCATCCTCCTCTCCCCGCGGGAGCATCGAGTCTATCGCGCTGGCATGACCTTTCTGAACCACTTCCACCATGTGATCCAGGTTGCCCGCTCCGCCGCGCGGGTGGAGCATGGTGCGACACACACCACTCCGGCACCCGGGAGGTCATCATGCCCCGCCCCGTTCACTTCGAGATCCAGGCGGACGACATCGAACGCGCCAAGGCCTTCTACGCCGCGGTGTTCGGGTGGAGGTTCGAGGACTACGGCGCCTTCACCGGCGGGTCACCGTACTGGGGGATCATCACCGGACCCGAGGGCGAGCCCGGGATCGACGGCGGCCTGCTGCAACGGCCGGTCGCGGCGCCGTCGCCGGAACAGGGCACCAACGCCTACGTCTGCACGATGGGGGTGGAGGACTACGACGCCACCGAGGCGGCGATCCTCGCCGCCGGCGGCCAGGTGGCGCTCCCCAAGATCGCCCTGACGGGCATGGCGTGGCAGGGCTACTACCTCGACACCGAGGGCAACACGTTCGGCATCCACCAGCCGGATGTGAACGCGAAGTAGACGCAACCACCCGGCCGGCGAGGGGGCGGCCCGCCACCCGGTATTCTGTGGCGACCGGTGCCACGACCAGCAATCATGGTCATGACCGAGGAGGACCGATGGCGAAGAAGAACCCCGACCCCGCGACCGAGGAGATCAAGGCCAAGATGCGCGAGGCGCTGGACCGCAAGGCCCACAAGGAGCGCGCCGCGGGCGAGGGCGCCGCCGAGGGCGGCTCCCAGAAGCCCCACGGCGTCGACCACCCCGTGGGGCCCAGGCAGTTCCGGCGCAAGGCCGGCGGCTAGCCGGCCGCGCACCGGCGGCTAGTCGGCCGCGTCGAGCCCCAGATCCAGCACCGGCGCCGAGTGCGTGATCCACCCGGCGGAGATGAGGTCCACTCCGGCCTCCGCGAGCGCCGGCGCCGTCTCGGCCGTCACCCGCCCGGACGCCTCCGTCACCAGCCGGCCGTCCACCATCGCGACCGCGGCGCGCAGCGTGTCCGGCCCCATGTTGTCGAGCAGCACCACCCGCGTGGCCGCCACCAGGTCCGGGTCCGCGAGCACGGCCTCGAGCTGCTCCAGCGCGTCCACCTCGAACTCGATGGAGACGAGGTGCCCCACCGCGGCCCGTGCCCGACGGATCGCTTCGGGCAGGCTCCCGGCCGCAGCGATGTGGTTGTCCTTGATGAGCACCGCGTCGAACAGCCCGAACCGGTGGTTCACCCCGCCGCCCGCGCGGACCGCCGCCTTCTCCAGCGCGCGCAGGCCCGGCGTCGTCTTGCGGGTACAGGCGATCCGCGCCCGGGTGTGCGCGACTGCGGCCACGAGCCCCGCCGTCGCCGTCGCCACGCCGCTGAGGTGCCCGAGGAGATTGAGCGCCACTCGCTCCCCCGTCAGCAGCGCCCGGGTCGGGCCGGCCACCTCGGCGACGACGTCGCCCGGCGCCACCCGCGCCCCCTCGCCGCGGTGCACGTCCACGCGGAGGGCGGGATCGAGGAGCTGCCACGCGAGGCTGGCCGCCCCGACACCCGAGATCACCCCGGGCTGGCGTGCGACCACGCGGAAGGTGGACCGGTGGTCCGCGGGGATGATCGCGTCGGTCGTGAGGTCTCCGGCCAGGCCGAGGTCCTCGGCGAGTGCGCGGCGCACGAACGGTTCGAGCAGGGACGGGGACAGCGCGGTCATCGGGCCTCCGGTCGGGCGGGCGGGTTGCAGGGCGAATTGCCGGGCGCTCAGGCGAGCGCGCCGCTGAGGAGCAGGTCGCCGAGGGCCAGGGTCTGGTGCCCGGCGGGCCGTGGGTCGGGGAAGTCCAGGCGGGTGTGCGCACCGCGGCTCTCCTCGCGCCGCAACGCCGACCACGCGATCGCCAGCGCCGCGAGCGTGGCGGCCGGCACCGCGTCCACCGCGCGCTCGCCGCGCGGCGCCCCGGCCAGTCGCACCCAGTCGACCGCCTCGTCCTGGAGGCGCGCCACCAGGGCACGGAGCGTCGCCCCGTCTCGGAGCACCCCGACGACGTCGAACATCGCCCGCCGCAGGTCGGGGGCGGGCCGGTCGCCGTCGCGGAGCGGACCGCCGCCGGAGGCGGCGAGGGTGCGGGCGCGGGCGACGGTGTCCCGCGCCCCCGGTGCTCCGGCGAGCTGCTGCGCGGCGAAGGTGCCCATGACCACCGCCTCGAGCAGGGAGTTGCTGGCGAGCCGGTTCGCCCCGTGCAGGCCGGTGCTGGCGACCTCGCCGACCGCCCACAGGCCCGGAACGCTCGTCCGGCCGGCGACGTCCGCGACGACTCCGCCCATGTGGTAGTGCGCGGCCGGGCTGACCGGGAGCGGCTGGGTCACGGGGTCGATGCCGGCGGCGCGGCACTTCGCGGTGACGGTCGGGAACAGCTCGGGGAACTCGGCGCCGAGGTGCCGGGCGTCGAGGAGGACGCGCTCACCCCGCTGGAGGGCGGCGAACACCGCCCGGGCCACGACGTCACGCGCCGCGAGCGGGTTGTCGAGCACCGGGTGTCCGTCAGCCGTGACGAGGATGGCGCCCTCGCCCCGCACCGCCTCGCTGACCAGCGGCATCGGGTCCAGCCCGCCGACGTCGAGGGCGGTGGGGTGGAACTGCACCATCTCCAGGTCCCGCAGGAGGGCCCCCGCGCGGGCGGCCAGCACGAGGCCCTGCCCCCAGGAGCCGAGCGGGTTGGTGGTGCGGGACCACAGCCCGCCCACGCCGCCGGTCGCGAGGACGACGTTCCGGGCGGGGAGGACGGTACGGCCGCCGGCACGCTCGATCTCGACGCCGGTGACCGCGCCGTCGTCGCCGGTGAGGATGCGGGCGGCCCGGGTGTGTTCCAGCACGGTGATCGACGGGGTACGCGCCGCCACGGCGGTGAGGGTGCGCATGATCTCGGCGCCCGTGGAGTCGCCGCGGGCGTGGACGATCCGGCGGCGCCCGTGCGCGCCCTCGAGGCCGAGGGCGAGCTCGCCGGTGGGGGTGCGGTCGAAGGGCACGCCCTGGGAGACCAGCCACTCGATCGCGGCGGGTGCGGCGGCGGTGACGGCGGCGACGGCGGAGGGATCACACAGTCCCGCGCCGGCGGCGAGGGTGTCGGCGGTGTGGAGGGCGGGGTGGTCGTCGGGCGCGATGGCGGCGGCGACGCCCCCCTGGGCCCAGCCCGAGGCGGGCTCGCGCCACGGGGTCTCGGTCCGCAGGGTGCCGGCGGTGATCAGCACGCACGGGTGCGGGGCGAGGTGGAGCGCGGTCGCGAGGCCGGCGAGGCCGGCGCCGATGATGACGGTCATCCTGGGCTCCTTGGGTTCAGACCTGCAGCATGCGCTCGACCGCGAGACGGGCGCGGCCGGAGATGACGGGATCGAGGGTGACCTCGTGCTCGCCGGTCTCGAGGGCCCGGCGGATGTTCGCGAGGGTGATGCGCTTCATGTGGGGGCAGAGGCGGCACATGCCGATGAAGTCCACGTCCGGGTGGGTGGCGGCGAGGTTCGCGGACATCGAGCACTCGGTGACGAGCGCGACGCGGCTCGCGCGGCGCTGCTCCACGAACGTGGCCATCTGGGCGGTGGACCCGGCGAAGTCGGCCTCGGCGACCACCTCGGGCGGGCACTCGGGGTGGGCGAGGACGGCGACCCCGGGATGGTCGGCGCGGAGCTGGCGCACCTCGGCCGCCGTGAACTGCTCGTGGACCTCGCAGGCGCCCGGCCAGATGATGACCTCGACACCGGTCTGGGCGGCGACGTTCCGGGCGAGGTACTGGTCGGGGATCATGATGACCCGGTCGACGCCCAGCGACTCGATGACCTTCACCGCGTTGCCGGACGTGCAGCAGATGTCCGACTCGGCCTTCACGTCCGCGGAGGTGTTGACGTAGGTGACCACGGGGACGCCGGGGTGCGCGGCACGGAGGGCGCGCACGTCGGCGGCGGTGATGGAGGAGGCGAGCGAGCAGCCGGCGCGGAGATCCGGGATCAGGACCCGCTTGGCGGGGTTGAGCAGCTTGGCGGTCTCCGCCATGAAGTGGACGCCCGCCAGCACGATGGTGGACTGGGTGACGGACTGGGCCTCGCGGGCGAGCGCCAGGGAGTCCCCGGTGATGTCCGCGACTCCGTGGAAGATGTCCTCGCTCATGTAGTTGTGGGCGAGGATCACCGCGTCCTTCTCCGCCTTCAGGCGCTGGATGGCCGCGATGTCCGCGGCGGCGGCATCCCAGTCCGCCAGCCCGAGAGGACGGATCGGCGCACTGATCAGGGGGCTGGGAGCGGTGAGGGACCGTGGGGCGGCAGCGAGGGCGGTCGGGGTGGTCACACGGACTCCTTATTTATGCTGGACTTGAGCATATCTTCTGCTCAATGTTAGCACTGGGCGTTCCGGCCGGAAAGACGGCGTGCATCACACCGCGGGTCTAGACTCCGTGCGACAGATGGGTGAGGCTGTGGCGAGGTCGGACTTCCTGGAGCGGTTCCGCCCGCTGGGCGCCCCCGGCGCCGCGGCGACGGCGGCGGGCCACGCCGTCGACGCGCCGGATCCCTCGGCCGAACTCGCGCCGGTGTTCGCGGCGCTCGCTGACGTTCTGGCCGCGTGCGAGGACCTCGTGTCCCGCGCCGACGCCGAGGCGGCGCAGACGATCGCGGCCGCACGGGAGCGGGCGCGCGCCGTCGTGTCCCGCGCCCGGCTGGAGAGCGCCGCCGAGCAGGCGCGCGCCGCGGAAGCGGTGCGTGCCGCCGCGGAACGCGCCGACGCCGAGATGCTGGGCGCCGCCCGGGCGGAGGCGGCCGCTGCCCGTCCCGACGCGGAGAGCATGGCGACGACGGTCCGGCTCGTGATCGAACAGCTGCTCGCGGAGCTGGAACGGTGAGGGGCGACTGGGTGGCCGCAGCCGTGCGGGTTCGCGGGATGGCCACCAGACGCGTGGGCGCCGGCGGCGCGCGCCGGATCGCGGCCCAGCCCTCCCTCGGCGCCGCGCTCGCCCTGCTCGCGGACAGCATGTACGGCGCCACCACGCGGGACGCCGGGTCGCTCGGGTCGGCCGACCGCGGCGTGCGCGCCGCCGTCCTCTGGCAGCTGCGCGTGCTGGGGGGCTGGCTTCCCCGGCAGGGCAGCGCCCTCGTGCGCGCGGTGGCCGCCGAGTACGAGGCGGAGAACATCCTCGCCCTCGCGGCCGCCCTGGCGGCCCGCCCGGCCAGTGAGATCCCGGCCGAGCCCTTCGACCTGGGAGCGCTCGCCACCGCGTGGCCGCGGCTGCGGCGGGCGGCCTCCCCGGCGGACCTGGCGACCCTGCTGCGGGAGTCGCGCTGGGGGGAGGTCGACGCCACGGGCGGAGCTGCCCTCCGTGACCTGCTCACGCTCAGGTGGTGGGGCCGGCTGGCGGCACTCTCCGACCAGGCGCGCCCGTGGGCGCGCGCCGCCGCCGCCTTCACCGCGGCACGGATCGTGCTCGTGGATGAGGTGGATCCACCGGCACTCCTGCGTGACGCGGCCCGCCCCCTCATCGGGGACCGCTGGACGGACGCGCGCACACTCGTGGACCTTCGCGCCGCGCTTCCGGCCCCCGCCAGGGCGGCGCTGGCCGATGTCGCGCAGCCCGATCAGCTGTGGCGGGCCGAGGCACGCCACCGGGTCACGATGGAGGAGGACGGCTTCCGGATGCTGCGGACGGCCACCCCCGGACCGCAGGTGGTGCTCGGAGGCCTGATGGTTCTCTCGGTGGACGCGTGGCGGGTCCGGGCGGCGCTGGCCGCCGCCGCCCGCGGAGCGGGATCCAGCGAGGTGCTCGATGCGGTGGCGTGACGGCCCTGTGCGGATGAGACGGGTGGGCATCGTCGGGCCGGCGGCCGCCCGCGCCGAGACCCTCCGGGTGGTGGCCAGGAGCGGCGCCGTCGAGCTGGACCTGCCCTACACCCCGGGAGACGGGCCGGAGGAGCTGGAGCGTGCGCTCGCCGCCGCCGTCACCCACGGTCCGGTGGCGGGGTGGGTCGGGTGGACACCGGCGCGGGACCTTCCCGCCCTGGCACAGGACCTCGCCGCCGTGGGTGCCGCCGCCGTCCCCCTCGTCCACCCCCGCGGCACGCAGCCTCCCACGCTCATCCCCGGCCGGCAGCGGCTGTCCCGCAGCCTCGTGGACACCTACGGCACCGTGCCCTACGTCGACGTCGACCCCTCCCGGCTCGCCGGCATCGCCTACGTCGTCATGTTCGGCATGATGTTCGGCGACGTCGGGCACGGCGCGCTGCTCCTGGGCGCCGGCCTGGTGCTGCGCTCCGGCCGGATCGCCCGCCTCGCCCGGCTGCGGCGTGCCTGGGGTTTCGTCACCGCGGCGGGCGCGATGGCCATCGTGTTCGGCGTCCTCTTCGGCGAGGCCTTCGGACCGACCGGACTGGTGCCGGTGCTGTGGCTCGACCCCCTCGCGGATCCCATCCCCCTGCTCGTGGCCGCGCTCGTGGTGGGTGCCGTCCTCCTCGCGGGCGCGTACGTGCTGGGCACCATCAACCGGGTGCGCGAGGGCGGCTGGGGCTACGCCCTGTACGCCAGTTCCGGGGTGGCCGGCTCGGTGCTGTTCCTGGCCGTGGGCCTGCTCGCCTGGGGGCTCATCGCCGGGCTGGACGCACTGACGGCGGTGGCTGTCATCCTCGCCGCCGCAGCCCTCGGCCTGATCTTCGTCGGCTTCTTCGTCGACGCCGGAGGCGGGGGTGCGGGAGCCGCCCAGGCCACGATCGAGGTGGTGGACAGCGTGATCCGCCTCGGCTCCAACATCGTCTCGTTCATGCGGCTCGCCGCCTTCGGCCTGACCCACGCGGCGCTGCTCACCGTGGTGTGGAACGGCACCACCGCCCTGTGGGGCGGCGGCGGGTGGCGTGCGCTGGCAGCGATCGTGCTCTTCCTGGTGGGCAACGCCCTCACCTTCGCGCTGGAGGCCCTCGT
Source organism: Actinomycetales bacterium (assembly GCA_022838965.1). Next base: position 9,632 of record JALHDK010000103.1, read on the forward strand.
CGCGGGAATCCAGGCGCTCCGGCTCGAGTACTACGAGCTGTTCTCCCGCGTGTTCGCCTCCGAGGGGCGGCCCTTCCGCCCCTGGGCACCGGCCCTCACGACCGCGACGTCCGCCACCACAGAAGGGGGTCACGCATGACCATCTGGATCACCGCCCTGCCCGCGCTCGTCCTGGCGGCCGCGGGGTCGGCCGCGCTGATGCGACGCCGCCGGAAGGGCGGCGTCGTCCTCCTCGCCGGCGCGAACGTCGCCGTTCTCGTGGGCGCGCTGGCCGCGCTCGCCACCGCGCTCACCACCACCCCCGCCGTCGCGGCGACGGCCGCAGCCCAGACGACCG
>JALHDK010000419.1 GCA_022838965.1 Actinomycetales bacterium
CGCTCTACCGATATGCGGATGGCGCGTACGTCCCGGCCGTCATTCCACAGGCGACGCTGGAGCCTTTCGAGGGCTATTGGTTCCGAAGCCTCCAGCCGTGCAAGCTCTACGCTGTCCCCGCGGCGGCTGAGGCCTCCTCGGGCGGCATGATGGCTCGCTCGGTCGAGGATAGCCTAGCGTGGCGGTTCGCGCTTCAGGCCTCGACGGCGAGCACCGACGCCCAGGTGGTCATGGCATCTTCACCCCGAGCCACGGACGGCTTCGATGACCTGTTCGACATCGAGCAGCCGCCGCCGCTGGACGCGGACGTGATGCTGTGGGTTGGCGGCGTCGACAATGACGGGCTCCTAAGGGACGTTCGGGGAGCCGTCGACACCGAGGCGACGTGGACCGTCACGGCGCGGTCCCAGGCCAACACGGAGGTCGTCCTGTCGTGGGAGGACCTCCGCGGACTGCCGCGTGAGTTCAGCGCCAGTCTCACGGACACATCCACTGGCAAGACGCTCAGCATGAGGCATGAGGGAGTCTATCGGTACCGGACTGGCGACTCCGAGGAGGCGCGGGAGTTCACCGTTACGTGTGAACATCGACGACGCGACGACGAACGCGCGCGGCGCGGCCACGGTGTCATTCCGCCTGACGGCGGACGCCGATGTGGACTGCGTAGTCCTGAATGCGGCCGGCCGTACCGTTCGTACAGTCACCGTCGGTGAGCCGATGGCCGCAGGCGTTCGGTCTCTCACGTGGGATGGGCGCAGCGACTCGGGTGCCACCCTACCGGCGGGGCAGTACCGCCTCGAGATCCGTGCGCGCAGCGATCGCGGCGAGATAGCACGGGGGACCGTCTCTATCAGCAGGTAGCGATAGGCGGCCGAGCGAGGTGGCCGCGAAGGAGGACACTCGCGCTATGGTATCTTCTGCTAACCGGACGGGGCGGACGTGGCTCGTGCTCAGCCTGCTGGCTATAGTGGGCGCGGCGGCGCTGCCGGCTCATGCGCAGCCTGACATGCGGCCCAGCCTGCTCTTTGTGTCGGATTCGGTTGAGAACGACTACGTGCGCATCTATGTGGGCGCATCGGTCGTCAAAGACGACAAGGATCTCGGCATCCACCCCCTGATGCAGTCCAAGATCTACATCCGCAACACTGGCGGGGAGCCCCTGTCGGTCGGCGATGACGGCCGGAGCGTGACCAGCCTTCACATGGCGTATATCAGCGGCGATCCCATCGTAGCTGGTATCGACCAGTACGCGACCATTGCCGTGGCCGGCGTCACTGCCGATACCGATGGTGGAGGCGGTGGCGGAGGCGGCGGTGGTGGTGGAGGCGGAGGCGCTCCGGGGGCGGCCGCCCGCCAGGCGGAGGGCTATGCGTACTACGTCTTTGGCGAGGATGACTACGGGACCCCGGGCGGGATGGGGCGCGAGGTCATCGACGGCGTGACGCACATCGTACGCAGCTTCTACATCGACGATGAAGATCTCCTCGTCACCCAGTACGTGGCCCCCTACCGTGGGCTCGCCCGCATACGCTACACAGTGACGAACCGGGGCACCGACCCGAAGCAGGTGTCGCTGCGCTTCCGTCATCGTCCACAGCCCCTGATAGCGGGTGGCGGATACGGCATGATGGGTGGCTCCCAGGGCGCGGTCTTCCCTGCGGGTTACACCTCCGTCGAGAAGGAGACGGCCTACGACGCAGCGGTGCTAGGCGCCAGCGGCATTCCGACGGGCTGGGTCAGCTACTCGGATGACGGCAGCCAGGCCGTCGGCTACGTCGCGGTCCGCGATACCGCAACGGGCGGCAGCAATCCCCGCGTTGAGCGGATTGAGTTCGTGC
>JALHDK010000420.1 GCA_022838965.1 Actinomycetales bacterium
GGAGTCTGCGGCCTCGTCCTTCGCGGTCCCGCCCACGCCAGCGGACGCCCCAAACTCGGCATTGGAGTCATCCATCTCCCCGATGGCGACCAGATCACCGTCGAGCATGGAGAGGTGCTGCTCGGACGCTCCGCCAAGTGCAGCATCGTTCTGTCGGGCGACCGCTACGTGAGCTCCCAGCACGCCAAGATCCAGTGCCTCATGGGCATCTTCACGATCCAGGACCTGGGCTCCACAAATGGCAGCTTCTTGAACGGCGAGCGGCTTGCCGAGGGCAAGAACGCCAAGCTCCGGGATGGCGATGTGATCGTGCTCGGGCGAACCGAGATCAAGTTCGAGATCCGCTGACAAGAGCTGGGCTGGGCCGCGGCAACTGTCGCGATTCCGGCGCCGACGCTTGCCACGTCACTCCCCGTGGAGAGCGGCGCTGACCGACAGCCGCTCCGTGAGCCACGCCAGGTTGAAGCGGTAGTGCTGGCGGCTGCTCAGGAGGTGGATCGTCCCACGGCTGTCCTGGATCGCCGTCAGGTAGCCCCGCGGCTCCGCCTCCGTCTCACTCAGCGTGAACGGCGCCCCATCCGTCGTTTCGAGGGTCCGACCGCTCCCATCCGCAATGAGTCGCGCCACGCGCCAGGTCTCGCCCTCATCCTCGCTGAGCGCGGCGAAGAGGCCCGAGCCGACGATCGGCTCCCCATCCAACCCCGGGACCTCCACCGCAGCCGCGAAACTCGCGAAGAACAGAGGACCCTCCCGCAGGCGGATGAGCGCCAGTCGCTGGCCACCCGATATGGGCGGGAACGGGCTCGCCCGGAACTCCCACGTCGCCCCAAGGTCCCGGCTGACGCTGAGCGGCATGCGACCGTCGATGGTGTCGCCGCGGCCCAGCGCCAAGAGGCTCCCGCCCGCGATCTCCACCACCCCGGCATGGATCCCCGCGATCGTCCCGCCGGTGTCAGCCCAGGTCGCGCCCTCGTCATGGCTCACCTGGAGCGCCGTGCCCCCATCGCCGCCCGTGACCGCGTCGCAGGGAAGCAGCAGAGCACCCGACGAGTGCCGGATCGCGCTATCGATGGGCATATGCCGCAGGCCGTGATCGGGGGTAACGATCCGGCCCGGTGACCACGTCGCCCCGCTGTCCGTCGAGACCCGCTGGACGATGACGCAGTTGCCCCTCGTCGCCGCCGCCGAGACGCAGATCCACTGCAGGATCCGCCCGTCCTCGAGCCTCAGGAAGGCGTTCGACGCCTCCGTCCGGTCCGGCGCGTCCCACATGAGCTCCGC
>JALHDK010000104.1 GCA_022838965.1 Actinomycetales bacterium
GGTGGGGCCGCGGGAACCGCCGCAGTCAGCAGTGACGGGACTCCGTGGATCTCACAGACAACAGGCGCGGCACCCGATCGAGACGGCGCGCATTCGGGCCGTACGCAGGGCCAGCGACTGGGGCTGGGGGTCCTGGATCATGGGGTTCCTCGGTGTCGGGGCTACGGGCGGGCGGCCCGTGACGTGAAACCGTGTCGGACCATCGTCCGGGTCGGCAAGGGACGTCCAGATGGTGAGACGTTAGTCCCGGTTGTGGGGATCTGTTGGGCAGGGGCTTGGGCTGTTAGTCCCGTGTTGCTACAGTCAGCGCCATGGCCCCCGAACTCGCCCTGCGGAACCTCCCCGACGTGTGCCGCGAGTCCATGTGCTGTTGCGGGTCCATGCGCTGTCGCTGAGAGCGACTGCCCCGGCCCGCGCGGGCGCCCCGAGCGCCGCATCGCCTCAGCGAGAAACCCCGGCCATCCGATCGTGCACCGCCGGCCCGGCCGCCGCGCCCGCGCGTGCGCCCTGCTCTTCCCGGAGGAACCCCATGCCCAGTCCCCGCATCGATCCCCGCGGCCCACGCTTCGCGGCCGCCGTCACCGCCATCCTGCTCGCCGCCGCCCTGGTGCTCGGACCCGAACGGGGCCTCGTCCCGCTCGGGGTCCAGCTCGCCGCCTTCGCCGCCGGGGCCCTGCTCGGCGTCCACCGCCAGCCCTGGGGCTGGGCGTTCCGGCGCTTCGTCCGGCCCCGCCTCGCCCCACCCGCGGAGCTCGAGGACGCCCGGCCGCCCCGCTTCGCGCAGGCCGTGGGCCTCGGGTTCGCGGCCGTCGCCCTGGCCGGCGCCCTGCTCGGGGCTACACCGGTGTTCCACGTGGCCACCGGCTTCGCCCTCGTCGCTGCCCTCCTGAACGCTGTCTTCGACTTCTGCCTCGGCTGCGAGGTCTACCTCCGCGTCCAGCGGCTGCGCCGACGGGCGGTGACCGCATGACCGGGGTGATCGTGGTGGCCCTCGCCGTGGCCCTCGCGCTCGCGTTCGGGCTGTACCGCCGTGCCTCGGACGGCCGGGCCCGCACCGTCGCCAGCGCGGGCCGGCTCACCCCGGAGGACCTCGGCACCGGACTCGGCGGCCGGGCCACCCTCGTCCAGTTCTCCACGGAGGTGTGCGCCCCCTGCCGGGCCACGCGCGTCGTCCTGGGGGCCGTCGCCGCGGGGACCACGGACGTCGTCCACGTCGACGTCGACGCCGGCTCCCGTCTCGAACTCGTCGAGCGGTTCGACATCACCCGCACCCCCACGGTCCTCGTCGTCGACGGCGCTGGCGTGGTGCGGCAGCGGATCGTCGGCGCGCCCCGCAGGGCGGACGTCCTGGAGGCGCTGGAGGCCCTGGCCGCCTGACCCCGCCACGCCGGCCTCCCCGGGGCACGGCCCGTGGGACACTGCCGCCATGAGCGCGAGCTTCCTCTCGGCCTACCGCCACGGCTTCGTTCGCGTCGCCGCCGTCACGGTCCCGGTCTCCCTCGCCGACCCGCGCCGCAACGCGGCCACGATCATCGAGCAGGCGCGGGCGTGCCACGACGACGCCGTCGCGCTCGCCGTGTTCCCGGAGCTCGGACTCTCCGGCTACTCGATCGACGACCTCTTCCTGCAGGACGCCCTGCTGGACGCCGTTCAGGACGGCCTCGCGCGGCTGGTCGAGGAGACGGCGGACCTGCTGCCGGTGCTCGTGGTCGGGGCTCCGCTGCGGCACCGCCACCGGCTGTACAACTGCGCGGTGGTGATCCACCGCGGCCGGGTGCTGGGCGTGGCCCCGAAGTCCCTGCTGCCCACCTACCGGGAGTTCTACGAACGGCGCTGGTTCGCCTCCGGCGACGAGCTGCACGGCGAGTCCATCACCGTGGCCGGCCACGAGGTCCCCTTCGGGCCGGACCTCCTGTTCGCCGCCGACGACGTGCCCGGCCTCACCGTCCATGCGGAGGTCTGCGAGGACATGTGGGTGCCGATCCCCCCGTCCGCGGAGGCGGCCCTGGCCGGCGCTACCGTGCTGGCGAACCTGTCCGGCAGCCCGATCACCGTGGGTCGGGCCGCGGACCGGCACCTGCTCAGCCGTTCCTCCTCCTCGCGCGGCCTGGCCGCGTACGTCTACGCCGCGGCGGGACCGGGCGAGTCGTCCAACGACCTGTCCTGGGATGGACAGACGATGATCTACGAGAACGGGCGCCTCCTCGCCGAGGGTGAGCGCTTCGGCGCGACGGCGTGCCGCGCCGTCGCGGACGTCGACGTCGACCTGCTCCGGCAGGAACGCCTCCGGCAGGGCACGTTCGACGACAACCGGCGCAGCCACGCCGCCGCCGTGGGACGGTTCCGCACGGTCCACTTCCGGCTCGACCCGCCCGCCGGCGACGTCGGGCTGCGGCGCGAGGTGGACCGCTTCCCCTTCGTCCCGGACGATCCGGCGCGGCTCGCCCAGGACTGCTATGAGGCCTTCAACATCCAGGTGTCCGCCCTCCAGCAGCGGATGGCTTTCATCGGGTCCCCGAAACTCGTGATCGGGGTGTCCGGGGGGCTCGACTCCACCCACGCCCTGCTCGTGGCGTGTCGTGCGATGGACCGGCTCGGCCGGCCGCGGACGGACGTCCTCGGCTTCACGCTGCCCGGGTTCGCCACCTCGGAGCACACGCGGGCGAACGCCTGGGCGCTGGGCCGCGCCCTCGGAATCACCTTCGAGGAGATCGACATCCGTCCCGCCGCCCGCGAGATGCTCGCCCGGATCGGACATCCCTTCGCCGCGGGCGAGCCGCGGTACGACGTCACCTTCGAGAACGTCCAGGCGGGGCTGCGCACCGACTACCTCTTCCGGCTCGCGGGTCAGCGGCACGGCATCGTCGTGGGCACCGGTGACCTGTCCGAGATGGCCCTCGGCTGGATGACCTACGGCGTGGGGGACCAGATGTCGCACTACGCGGTGAACACGGGGGTGCCCAAGACCCTCATCCAGCATCTGGTCCGCTGGGTCATCGCGTCGGGCGAGTTCAGCGCGGAGGTGGGCGACGTGCTGCGATCCGTGCTGCACACCCGCATCAGCCCGGAACTCGTGCCCGCGGACGCCGCGGAGAGGATGCAGAGCACCGAGGAGGCGATCGGGCCCTTCGAGCTGCACGACTTCTTCCTGTACTGGGTGTTGCGCCACGGTCTGCGGCCCGCGAAGATCGCGTTCCTCGCCCACCACGCCTGGCGGGACGCGACGGCGGGCCCGTGGCCGCCGGGATTCCCCGAGGACGCCCGGACCAGCTACGACCTCGCGACCATTCGCCGCTGGCTGGAGGTCTTCCTGCGGCGCTTCTTCGGGTTCGCGCAGTTCAAGCGGACCGCCCTGCCCAACGGCCCCAAGGTCATGGCGGGCGGGGCGCTCTCCCCCCGGGGCGAGTGGCGGGTGCCCTCCGACGCCGGCGCGGCGGTTTGGCTCGCGGAACTCGAGGCCGCCCTCCCCTCCCGCGGCGACCTCCCCTGACGCTAGGCTCGGCGCATGGTCACCCTGGTTCTGACGGCGATCGGCGACGATCGGCCGGGTCTGGTCGACGTCCTCTCGGGCGTCATCACCGCCCACGGCGGGAGCTGGGAGCACAGCCGCATGGCCCGGCTCGGCGGCAAGTTCGCCGGCATTCTCGAGGTCGCGCTGCCCGAGCATCAGGTGGCCGGATTGCGGCAGGCGCTCGCGGACATCGGTGAACGGGGCCTGCTGCAGGTGACCGTCGACGGGGCGGGGGAGGAGCCCGCGCCCACGGGCGCCCGCGTGGGGCTCCAGCTGTTGGGGAGCGACCAGCCCGGTCTCGTGCACGCGGTCGCGGCCGCGCTGGCCGCGGCGGGCGCCAGCATCGAGGAGCTCTCCACCGGTCTGCGCGACGCCCCGATGGCGGGCGGGGTGATGTTCGAGGCGAGCGCGGTGGTGGTCCTCCCCGCCGAACTCACCCTCGAGGAGCTGCGCGGCCGGCTGGAGGACCTGTCCGGTCATCTCATGGTGGACATCGAGCTCACGGACTGATCCGGCCGAACACCTGCTCCCACAGGTCCACCCCGAAGGAGGTGGCGAGCGGGTCGCCCGGCACCACACGGAAGGTCCGGGTGCCGTCCGGGCCGCGTTCGGCGCGCAGGAAGCGCACGTCCGCCCGGCCCGCTGCCGCCAGCTCGTGGCTGAACTCGGTCAGGTGGGTGACGACGGCGACCCGCAGGCCGCCCTCGAGCAGGCCGTCCAGCAGGTGCCGGGCAATCCGGGAGCCCTCCCGCTCGTTCGTGGACGCGAAGGGCTCGTTCAGGAGCACGAGGTCCCCCGGGGACACCCGGTCGACGAGTGCGCTCATCCGCACCAGCTCCTCCAGCAGCCGTCCGCTGCGCAGCGCGGCGTCCTCCTCGCGCCGGAAGTGCGAGTGGACGCGGGTCACCGCGCTGGTGCGCAGGGCAGAGGCACCCACAACCATCCCGGCCTGGGCCATGAGCTGCGCAAGGCCGATCGCACGCAGCAGGGTGGACTTGCCGCCCTGGTTGGCACCGGTGATCACGAGGGCGCCCACGCCGTCGGCTGCGAGGTCGTTCGGCACCACGGCGCGTCCGGAGCGTACCGCGAGCCCCACATCGTACAGTCCGGACGCCGTCGCCTCCGTCCCGGCCGGGCGCACCTCGGGGAACGCGGTCGGCAGCCCCAGCGCCCGTAGTCGCTCCTCCAGCGTGGCGCACCCGACCAGGAACGCCGACTCGTCCCGTAGCCGGGTGAAGAAGGTGCGCACCTCGTCGACCGCCTGGGCGAGGGTCTCCGCCACGTGCCGCAGCCCGAACTCCCGCAGCAGGCGGAGCGTGTCGCTCCCGCTGGTGTCGGTCTCCGGCACCACGATCGTCGCGGGGTCCGCGCGGGAGCGTCCGAGCCAGCTCCGCCGGGCCGGTGCGAGCGCGGCCAGGACGTGATCCGTGCTGGTGCCGGCCGGGCCCAGCCGGGCGGTGATCACCACCTCGGGGTGCGACAGCTGCCCCAGATGGGTGGTGGCGTCGCGGAACCAGTCCTCGGTGAACGTGGCGGTGATCTCCTCCACCAGGGCGGAGAGTCCCGCCGAGGGGAATCCGGCGTGGGACCGGGCCCATGCCCGCAGATCCCGCAGCGATCCGAGGAGTTCGCGCAGCAGTGCCACCGACCGGCCGAGCACGGAACTCGGCTCGGAGGAGATCCACCACCCCCGTGACTCCACGGCGCAGGCGTGCGCGGCGAGGTCGTACAGCTCGCGGATCGCCGCCCGCGCGGTCAGCGCGTCCCGGACCACGTCCTGCCGCCAGCGAATCACGTCGAGGTCGGCGACCGGGTGCAGCAACAGCCCCCGCGCCGCCTCCCGGACGACGTCGTCCCCCGCCGCCATGGCGGTGACCACGTCGTCGACACCCAGGTCGCGGGCCAGGTCGGCGTCCCCGGCGTCGAGGGGGCGGTCCGCCGGTGGTGGCGCGGGATGGAGGAGGCTGGATCTCATCGGCCGAGCCTCGCCCGCAGGGAGTCGCGGTCGAGACCCACCGCGACGGCCAGGGTCTCCGCCCAGGTGGGGCCCCCGGCGTCCTGCCGCTCCACACGGAACGTCCTGACCGTCGGGTCCGCGGGGTCCACCTGGCTCACCAGGCTGACCACTCCCGGCTCCCGCGCGAGTTCGGTCAGGAAGGTGACCCAGATGCAGCGGCAGCCTGTGGCCTGGAGCCGTGCGAGCGTGGCCCGGGACAGCTCCGCGGCGTCGGCGACCGTGGTGGAGGAGAACAGCTCGTTGAGAATGACGAGGCTGTCGGGCGTGGCGGCGTCGAGAATCGCGCGAGTGCCTGCGGGTCTGGAAGTGTAACGGTTGTGTAACGGTTGTGTAACGGTCTGCACAGCTGGGCAGCCAACGCGGTCGGCAGGTCGGGCAGGGTATCGTTGGGCGCAACCGACTACGAGAGGAGATCACCGTGCAGAGCTGGATGTTCGCGTTCGCAGGGCTGGTCGTCGCGCTGGCCATCGTTGGCCTGCTCGTCGCCGCGCTGGTGAAGTACCTCCGGTCGTGACAGCCACGTGGGCGGAGTACGCTGCCCGGATGTTCGAGCCAGCCGCCCCGCCGCGGTGGCCGACACCCGGGCATCTTGCGTCGTACCTCGACCCCAAGACCCGCCAGACGCCCGCGCTCGACCTGATCGACGCGGCGCTGGTCGACGCCTTCAACACACCGGACGCCCGGATCATCATCTCCATGCCTCCGCAGGAGGGCAAGAGCCAGCGGGCCTCGCGCCGCTTCCCCCTCTGGGCGCTCCTGCAGAACAACGACCTTCGCATCGCCATCGCGAGCTACGAGGCGAACGTCGCCCGGCGCTGGGGGCGCGCCATCCGCGACGACATCGTCACCAACTCACTCGAGCTCGGCATCTCGGTGCGCGACGACCTGTCTGCGCAGCACGAGTGGCAGCTGGACGGACACGAGGGCGGGGTGTACCGCAGCAGGTCGTCCTCGAGCGCACCACGCAGGTCGGCGAGGTCCTCGGCGCGGCCGACGTGCGTGAGGACGGCGTCGGGGAGGGGGAGCCGGGCGCGCTCCGCCGGCACCGGGAATCCCAGCGCGGCGAGGTGGGCGATCGCCCCGATCATGCGTGCGAAGGTCGTCTTCCCGCCCTGGTTGGGGCCGGTGACCACGGCGATGCGCTCGTGCGGGGCGAGGACGACGTCGTTGCCCACCACCTCGCGGTGGAGCAGCGCGAGGGCGGGATCGCAGGCGGAACGCAGCTCGATTGTCTGGTCCGTCTCCGAGACCTCCGGCCAGCACGCCGGGAGCCCGGCGGCGCGCAGCCGCTCGGCCAGGGCGAGGCCGACACCGAGGAACTGGAGTTCCCGGTCGGCGAGGACGAGGCCCGGGTCGACGACCTGGGGGTGCTCCGAGGCGAAGCGGTCGAGCAGCCCGAAGGCGTGCGGATGGAGGGCGACGACCCGTTCGAGGATGGCCGCCTCCACGTGACCGGGCTCCGTCCGCCCGCCCGGGGGCCGGGTGACGTGGGAATGGCCGGCGCCGTCGCCGAGCCGGGCGAAGGTGGCCGCGACGTCGGCCGAGTAGTCGGTCCCGGCGGCTCGGGTCACCTGCACCCGGTCGCTGGCGATGTGGAGCTGGTAGCGCACCGCGTCGACCGCCTCGCGGGCCGCGCCGGCCGCGGCCGCGAGCCGGGTGAACGAGGGGGACGCCGCGATCGAGGTGAGCCGCGCGGCGAGGTC
>JALHDK010000421.1 GCA_022838965.1 Actinomycetales bacterium
GCGACCTACACCCTCTCCGATGCCTGGCCCGCCCAGGGCGCGGGCCCTGGTTCGGCGGCCGCTTTCGAGCACTCCGTCGATGATGCGCGGCACGTCTGGATCCCGCACCTGGCGCCCGAGGGCGGCTACGTCATCGCGGACCACTCCTTCCGTTCGCCGGCGCTCATCGTGGCGAGCGACGACATCGCCCTCGCCGTCATCCCCGACCTGGACGATGTCCGGCGCGCGCACGAGAACGGGTACGCCGTGTGGATGGACTACGACCACCCGGCCCGAACCGTCACCTTCGCAGCCGGCGCACACCGTCTGGCCGACGAGCACGTGCTCTACTGGCCCGAGCAGACGCCCTACGCGGGTCAGACGGTCAGCCTGCGCCTGCATGTCGTGGCGAGCGACCTCCCCGCGGGTCTTCGGAACCCCTACGGCATGGTGGCCCGGTGGATCTGGGAGCGCTGGGGCCACCAGGGACTCGCCGCCGGCGGGGCCCAGCGTGCGCCTTTGTCACTCTACGCCGACTACGTCAACCGTTGGTCCTTCACCCCCGAGCCCGATGGCTGGGAGGATACGGTATGGCAGAGCTTCCGGATTGAGGGACGCGAGTGCGGCGCGCCCGCCTTCATCGTGGATGTCGCCCAGCACCCCTCGGTGCCCGTGGATCAGCGACGATGGCGCGAGCAGCGCTCCGTCTGGAACCAGGCCTGGTTCTCGACTCAGCGGTGCGCGAACGGCTTGCTGCGCTTCGCCCGACAGCGGGGCGACGACGACCTCGCCCACCGAGCGGAGCTGATGACCGCCGTGGCTCTGGCAGCCCCCCAGGACGAGGGCCTCTTCCCCGCGGTCTACACCTGCGGCGGTGGCGGGTATAGCCTCTACGCCGAGAACGAGGACTGGGACCAGGGGCGCTGGACGAACTCGAACCGCCGTCCGCCCGGCGTCTCCGGCGAGGCCATCCACATCCTCGATGCCGCCTTCACGGCGCGGCTGCTCCTGGAGTGGCACGGGCTCACAGGCGATGCCGAGCCGCTCGGCATCGCCCTCGCCTTCGCCGACCGGCTCGCAGACCTGCAGCTGTCGAGTGGCGCCTTCCCTGGCTGGATCGAGCCGGACAGGTCTGTCCCTGAGACCCTTAGAGAGGGGCCCGAGTCGGCCATGTCCACGGCGCTGCTGTGGGAGCTGCTCGGCGATGACGGAATCAGCCTGTCCCAAGAGCGCCGGTTGGCCTATCAGGAGGCCGCACGAGCCGCGACGGCGTACCTGATCGCGGGGCCGGTGGCCGAG
>JALHDK010000422.1 GCA_022838965.1 Actinomycetales bacterium
CGTCGGCCCGTCCCGTAAGGAACTGACGCACGGCGGAGACGAAAGCTCCGTGGCGGCGGACCTCGATACGGACGGTCTTCCGCTGTCCGCGGGCGATGGTGATCTCCTGGCGAGCCTCGTCGCCGCGGCTGGTGCGAGCGATGATCTCGTAGGGCCGGGACGCCTCGGTGGCACTGGACAGGGCGAACTCGACGGGCGCCGCTCCCTTGGGGTAGGCCGTGTTCGAGCCCGGGGGCCGGACGAGGACCTGGAGGCCCGGGGGATCGGTCTCGACGGCGAGGATCGTGACCCCCGGCCCGTGGATCAAGCGCGGCGACCAAGCGGGCTCCACCGCGTCGGCGGTGGCAGAGACCACGCGCCGCATGAGGGCGCCATCGGCGCGGCAGACGAAGATGGCTCGGCCGGAGCCCTCCCGGCAGGAGAAGGCGACAGCGCGTCCATCCGCGGCCACGGCGGGGTCGCGCAGGTCGGGCTTGCCCGTGAGCTGGGGCCGTATGGCGGAGGCGGAGATGAGCGCGCCCCGCGACATCTGGATGGCCGCGCCGTCACGAATCACCTGGGGACCCAGGGACCACTCGGCCTCGTCGGCCTCGCCCGTCTCGGCGTCACACCGCCACACCCCGCCGGCGTCGTCCCGGACGATGATCCCCTCCGCCGTCCAGCCCAGGCAGGCCTCAGCGTCAACGCCGTCGAGGAAGCGGGGCTTGCCGCCCGAGGCGCTGACGATGGCCAATCGCCGCCCATCCGGCCCATGGTGGATGAAGGCGACCCACTCCGCATCGGGGGAGTAGACCGGCGTCCGCTCATCGCCCGGCAGGTTGGTGAGCCGGTCGACGCCCTGGCCGTCGGAGCCGACGCTGTAGATGTCGTAGCTGCCGGCGGCGTCGGAGGCGTAGGCCAGTTGGCGCTTGGTGAGCCTGCCCAGCCAGCTCTGGCCCTCGCTGAGGTAGTTCACCAGCGTCACAGACGTTCCCATCGGCACCATGCCGTAGAGCTCGTCCACCTCGCGATTCCTCATGCGGATGCAGCCCGCGGAGACGAGCTGGCCGATGAGCTGGGGCTGGGTTGTGCCGTGTATACCGTAGGGGGTGCCGCGGCCGCTCCGGGCGGTCAGGCCCATCCAGAAGGCGCCCAGGGCGGGGATGTTCGCGCCGCCCACGTGGACCCAGTCGCCGTTGACGTAGCTCCAGCCGCCGTTATGGCACTTGTACTCGATGGTGAAGGAGCCTACCGGCGAGCACATGCCGCGGCCCGTGGCGCACTGGTATTCCTTGAT
>JALHDK010000105.1 GCA_022838965.1 Actinomycetales bacterium
TGGCGGACGTGCCGGGCACGCCGGCGGAGGTGACGGGCACGCCGGCGGACGTGGCGGCGTCGTCACGGCGGGTGGCGGTCACGCGAGCTCCTCGAGTTCCGGGAAGACCGCAACCTGCGCGATCACGGGGAGCGCGCCCGGGCGAGTGGGGTCGGTGTGGGCGGGGTCGGCGCGCCAGCGGCGGATGACGTCGGTGAGTTCGTCGCCGAGGTGCGACATCTCCTCCGTGGTGAGGTAGAGCCGGCCGCGCTGGATGCCGGATGCGTCCGCCATCTCGCGGGGGATCCGGTCCTCCACCACGGCCCAGTAGAAGTCCGCCATCTGCTGGTTCCAGCGGCCGATGAGCGACTCGCCCACCACGCGCGCGGAGGTCGGGTCGGCGCGGAGTACCTCGGGGGTGAGTGCGCGGGGACCGGCGGTCACCCACCAGCGCTCGCGCCTGGTGCCCCGCCCGACGTCCTCGCGGATCAGGCCGTGCCGTTCGAGCTGGCGCAGGTGGTAGCTGGTGGAGCCGGTGGACTCGCCGGTGTGCTCGGCGAGCATGCTCGCGGTCATGGGGGTGGCCGCCAGCAACTCGAGCATCCGGATGCGGAGCGGGTGGGCCATGGCCTTGAAGGTCTCGGCGCTGGCGGCGGTCACGTCCGGTGCGGTCATGGATGCAAAGGTAGCTTTGCAAAGGAAAGTTTGCAAGAGGCGCAGCCGGACTGCTCTCCCCGCATTGCGGGCGGGTCACCGCACTGCGGGCCGGTCATCGCACTGCGCGCGGGTCATCGCACTGCGCGCGGGTCATCAGAAGGGGGGCGGGTCGTCGGCGGGTGGCGGCGTGCCGGGGGCAGGCCCGCCGCGTTGCCGGGGCGCGCGTTCGGGGTGGCCCCGGTAGGTGTGACCGGTGGCCGTGTGCCAGTCGCGGGAGCCGTCGGGCTTGAGAGGGCCGGGTCCGCCGCCGCCCACCGTGTGGATCCGGTGGCACCGCCGGCAGGCGCAGGCGAGGTTCGCGGCGGACGTCTCACCCCCCAGGGCCCACGGCGTCACGTGATCCAGTTCGCAGTGCCGGGCCGGGGCGGAGCAGCCGGGCCGGGTGCAGACACGGTCCCGCAGGCGGACCGCCTCCGCGATGTGGGCCGGGGGGCTGTAGCGCTCCCGGCCGATCTCGAGTGGCGCCCCGGTGATCGTGTCGGTAACGAGGCGCCGCCACGTGCCACCGGCCGCCAGAAGCAGGGCGACGAACCGCGTCACGGGCCCGTACCCCTCGAGCCACGGGGCTTCCGTGCGGTGGCCCGCCGCGGGGCCACTCTCGGGTTCCCCGGACTCATCGGACAGGTCTCCGTGCAGGTCTCGGTACATGACCGCGCCGACCGTCGGCGGCGGTGTGAAGTCCGGGACTGCGTGGGCCAGCACCTCGAGCGGCACGGTGACGTTGACCCGGGTGGGTGCGGTTCGGTTCGGGGTGCCGGTCAGGGAGGTGATGTCCCAGCCGTCCTGGGTGACGGTGGCGGCCCAGTCGGCGAGCGCGTCGACGCGCAGGTGGCAGAGCGTCCGTGCGTCGCCTGCGGCATGCGCCGTGCGTGCGATCTCGGTGAGGGCGGCGTCCAGGGTCACCGCCTGGTCCGCGGGCAGGAACACAGAGATGCGGGCCATGGAGTCCGGCAGGGGCTGCGGGCGGCTGACGTGCCGCCGATCGCGGGCAACGAGGTGCCGCGCATCGGCATCCTCGGGATCGATCTCCGCGAGGGCGCGGGCGATGTCGCGCCGGAGTTCGGTGGGCGTGCGCTCGGGTGCCGTGGGGAGCACCACCTCCTCCACTGCGAGCGCGACAGCGGGAACCAGGTCACCGAGCGCGTCAACGAGGATCCAGCCCTTGTCGGCGGTCAGCGTGCCAGAGCGCAGCCGGTCCGGACCAGCCGCTCCGCCGCCGCCCGCGTGGTGCCGAGAGTCATGCCGACCTGTTCCGCGAGCACGTTGATGACGCCGTCACGATCGGCGTACTTGTGCAAATCGGCCTTCGCGAGCCGCGCGGCGTAGTGCGCCTTCAGGGCCGCCGCGTGCGCCTCGGCGCGCTGCGCCGCCTGCAGCGATTCGAGGAGCACGTCCGCACCGGCCTCCATGTCCGACAGCTCGTCCAGCGTCCGGAGGATCTCCGGCACGTCCTCGCCCGCAAGGAGAGCCGAGTGGAGGAGCTCCTCAACCGCCCCCTTGGGGTAGCGCACGGGGTTGGGGCGGTGCCACGGTTCGTCCTCTGACGGAGCCGTGCGCCACGACGGTTCGGGGCGGCCGCGCCGGGAAGCTGACATGCCGCGAGACTATCGAGCACCACTGACACCATCGAACGTGCGTTCTCCTGGTCCTCGAGAACGCGAGAAGCGGGGAGGAAGAACGCGAGAAGCGGGGAGGAGGGGAGGCGCAGCCCGACCTAGAGCTCCCGGCGCTGGAACACCCGGACGGCAGACGTCACCATGAGCGCGGTGAGCAGCGCCGTCGTGACGGCCGGCCAGAGGATCTCCACCTCGATGCCCGCTCCGAGGGTCACCGGCGCGTTCACCATCCCGGCAGGCGTCCAGCGCAGCATCGGGCCCCAGATCCCGGCGATCATGAGCAGGAACCAGAACCCGAGCCCGATACCCGCGGCACCCGCGCCGGAGTCCACGGCTGCGGATCCCGTCAGCACCACCGCCACCAGCAGCAGCGCGAACAGCAACCAGGCCAGCGTGGCAGCCAGGAGAGGACCGAACGGCGCGTCCGGGAACCAGATCAGCGTCATCCCCCATGTGACGACCATGCCCACCAGCGTGGCGCCCGCGAGCAGTATCGCCGTCGAGAGGAACTTCGAGGCGACGAAGCCGGCGCGCGACACCGGTTTCGTGAGCACCATGACCGCGGTGCCGTTCCGCTTCTCCCCGGAGATCGCACTCCCCAGGGCGATGAGCAGCGCGATGGTGACGAGCTGGGAGAGGTTCTTGGTCCACTGGGCGTAGGAATCCACCCACGTCGGCTCCGGCACGAGCCCGCCGAAACCGCCGCCCCCCAGAGTCTCGAGGAGCTCCCTGGTGTAGCGCGCGGTGGGCGGCCCGGTGAAGGCCGCGAAGGCGATGAAGCCCGGCAGCACCCAGATCCTCCATGTGCGCACGATCTCGCGGAGGTCCTTCCGGAGGAACGCGCCGAATCCGGTCATCGCCGCACCCCCACGAGGTCCACGAAGATGTCCTCCAGGGATGCCTCCAGTTCATCGAAGCGGCGGAGACCCAGTCCAAGTCCCGCCACGATCCCCGGCACCGACCGTCGGGCCGCCTCCAGGTCGTTCACGACGACGTCGGTCGCCTGGCGGTCCCCGGGGACCGGCGCGTGCCGCACGCACCACGGCTCGCGGGCGATCGCGGCCACGAGAGCCGTGATTCCCTCGGTGACGGCGATGCGGACCGTCGTCGAGCCGCCGTGGGAGCGCCGCAGTTCCTCCACGGTTCCCTGCACCACCAGCCGGCCGCGATCCAGCACCGCCACCTGGTTGCAGATGCGCTCGACGTCCCCCAGAAGGTGGCTGGAGAACAGGACGGTCGTGCGCCCGCGCAGCGACCCGATCATCGTGAGCACCTCCGCGCGTCCGAGCGGGTCCAGTGCGGATGTGGGCTCGTCCAGAACCAGCAGGTCCGGGGCGTTGATGAGGGCCTGTGCGATGCCGAGCCGCTGCCTCATCCCCCGCGAGTAGCCGCCCACCGGGTTGGTGTTGCCCGCCAGGCCGGCCATCTCGAGCAGGGCATCCGCCCGGGGGGCGAGGATCGCTTCCGGGATGCCGAACAGGGAGCCGGCGAACCGGAGGAACTCGGCGCCCGTCATCCACGGATAGAAGCCGGGAACGTCCGGAAGGAATCCGACCCTGGCGCGGATCCGTTCCCCCTCGACCGTGACGTCATGTCCGAAGATCGTGGCGCTTCCCGACGTCGGACGCGCCAGGCCCAGCAGGACCCGCAGCATCGTTGTCTTCCCGGCCCCGTTGGGCCCGAGGAACCCGAAGACCGAGCCCTCCGGTACGGTCAGGGAGACGCCGTCGAGGGCATGGACCGGTCCGTAGAACTTGGCGAGGTCGTGGGTCTCGACGACGTTCACTGGTCGTTCCCGCGCTGACCGTAGAGGAGGTCGGCGGCGTCCGCGGCGGAGCGGCGCACCTGCCCGGACGGGGCCGGCGACGCCGTCGCTGACGCCGCGGCGTAACTCGCGCGCTGCCGGCGGAGGATCAGGAAGGCGATCGGACCGAAGATCTGCACGAGCACGATCACGGCGAGCCACAGCCACTTGTTGGGGAGGGGCATGCGGTCATCGGGCGTGCGGGTCCAGGCCACCACCCCGATGATCAGCAGCGCCAGTTCCACGACAACGAGCACGCCCAGCAGGACGAGGAGGCCGGTGGGGAGCGAGAGGATCTGGTCGAGCTCGTTCATCGGGGGTCCTTTCGGGGAGCGGTCCTGCCGCCGCGGGCGCCGAGGGCACGAAGCCCGGCCCGGACGGGGCAGATGAGCATGGTGGCCGCGGTGGCGACGGGGACGACGGCGATCAGGGCGGCCTCGGGATGCGCTGAGTGCGGAGCGCGCATGGTCCGGGTGGTGAGAACGGCGATCGCGGTGGTGGTGGCCCCTGCCGACGCGGCCAGGGCGTTCCGGACGAGCCGATCCTCCTGGGTGAGACCCGCGGTCCGCGTTCCCCACCACGCCGCGCCACCCGCGATGGCCAGGAGGGGAAGCAACCCCGCCCGCCGGTCAGTCCACGCGCTCACCCGGCCCGCCACGTCCCAGCTGGAGGGCACCCGGGTGCCGCTCCGCCACGCCGCGGCCACCCAGAACGCGGTCTTCGCGAAGGTGATCACGGGGATCGCCCGTCCGGCGGTCCGGACGTGGCGCGGGATGGCGGCGAGCACCTCGTCGTCGACGTCGTCCGGCCGGATCAGACCCAGCCGGACGGCCACCGCGCCGTAGTTCAACCGCCAGCCGGCTCCCATGATGCGCGGGACGAGGACGCGGGGGTCGGAGGGGTCGAACGCGCGCGAACGGACCTCGGCGTGGGTGGCGCCGCGCACATCCACGGGCAGGCCGAAGACGTGTCCCTGCGGACGGTGAGCCCGGGACGAACCGGAGGTGGCATCCGCCCCTGCCGCCAGGGCGGCACGCAGCGCCGCCGCGTACTCCTCCGCGGGACCGAGTTCCGCTGGCGTGACGCCCTCGGCCAGCAGGTCACGGAGGTCGGAGAGGGCGGCGCGGCGGGTGGTGCGGGGGAGGCCACGGAGGTGGGCGGCGACGTCGTCAACGTAGGTCACTTCTCCACCTCCTCGAGCAGGCCGTCAAGGGCGACCGTCATCTCACGCCAGGCCAAGGTGAGCGATTCCATCTCGCGGCGGCCGGTGGGCGTGAGGGTGTAGTACTTGCGCGGCGGCCCCACGGGTGACTCCTGCCAGACGGTGTCCACCAGTCCAGCGGTGCGGAGGCGCGTGAGCAGCGGGTACACCGTCCCGGACGACGCCTCCAGCCCGGGCCGCGCCCCCAACTCCTCCACGATCTGGCCCCCGTAACAGGGGTGACGTTCCAGCATGGCGAGGATGGCCAGCTCGAGGACTCCCTTGCGCAGCTGGACCGCACGCTCGTCCCGTGCCACCGCCCCTCCTCTCGACGTTTGACCCCTCCGACCCGCGTCCTCGTCCCGCGCATCCGTCCTCGTCCCGCGCATTAGGGGGGCTGGCGGGCGCTACTGTGTGACACACAGTAGCATGGATGACAAGCATCCCGGTAGTGCAAGCATCGCGGTCTCTCGCGGGGTGCGGGATGATCGGGTCATGGCCGCGCCGTCCGCCGTCCGCCGGTTCCCCTCGCTCGAGGTGCGTTCCCTCACCGGAACGTCCTGGATCATCCCGCGCGACCTCCCCGTGCCCCGCACCCTCGTGATCTGCGCCTTCAAGCAGTGGCACCAGGCGCTCGTGGACGAGTGGATCGGCTGGGCGACCACGAAGGCCGGCGTGGCGCCGTCGCCCCTCGGCCTGGCGGCGGACGCGAGCACGCTTGTGATCGAGGTGCCCGTGCTGGGGCGGCAGTACCGGCCGGTGCGCGGCTTCATCGATGGGGGCATGCGGGCGGGGATTCGCGTCCCCGAGGTGCTGGCGCGCACGTTCACCGCCTACACGGATGTCGCGGCGTTCTGCCACGCCGCCGGGATCACCACCACGGACACCGTCGCCGTGTTCGTGGTGCGTCCCGACGGCGAGGTGCTCGCCCACGTCACCGACCGTCCGGAGGTGGCCACGGAGGCCGAGATCGCGCGGGCGCTGGGTGGGCCCTCCGGGACTGGGGTCTCCAGCTGACGGTTTGGGCGGGCTGAATCGGTCAGTTGGGGGCCTCGGTGCTGGGCGGGGGGTGGGCCCTCCGGGACTGGGGTCTCCAGCTGACGGTTTGGGCGGGCTGAATCGGTCTGTTGGGGGCCTCGGTGCTGGGCGGGGGCTTGTCCACAGGCAACCCGGCCGAGCGGCGCGCTGACGCCGGGCGCGGCTAGCGTGGCACGCACGTGGAAGGGGATGGCATGGCGAAGACGGATGACGACTTCTCGCTCGTGGTGGGCGACGACGGGCTGGTGCGTCCGGCGTGGGCGGCGAGCGACCCGCTGATGCGGGAGTACTACGACACCGAGTGGGGCATGCCCGTACGCGACGAGCGCGGGGTGTTCGAGCGGCTCAGCCTGGAGGTGTTCCAGGCGGGGCTGTCGTGGGGGACGATTCTGCGGAAGCGGGAGGCGTTCCGGGCCGCGTTCAGCGGGTTCGATCCGGACGTGGTGGCGGCGTACGGGGACGACGACGTGGAGCGGCTCATGGCCGATGCGACGATCGTCCGCAACCACCGGAAGATTCTCGCCACGATCGCCAACGCGCAGGCGACGGTGGCGTTGCGGGAGGCCGACGACGTCGAGGGCGGACTTCCGGGGCTGTTCTGGTCGTTCCAGCCGGAGGTGACGCCGATGCCGCGGACGGGTGCGGAGGTGCCGTCTGAGTCCCCGGAGTCAGCCGCGCTGGCGAGGGAGTTGCGGGCGCGGGGGTTCACGTTCGTGGGGCCGGTGAACGTGTTCGCGTGCATGGCAGCGATGGGGATCGTTGACACGCACCTGATGGGCAGTCACCGGCGGGGGTGCTCCGGGCTGTGGACGCGGACGGGGCGGCGGCGCCGGCGCGGGAACGGGGGTTGACCAATGAAGGTTGGTCAACCTAGCCTGATGGAATGGAGAGGGTGGTGAAAGTGCAGGAGGCGAAGACCCACCTCTCGGCGTTGTTGGCCGAGGTGGAGGCAGGAGCGGAGTTCATCATCGCCCGCGGCAATGTCCCCGTGGCGCGACTCGTGCCGTTGGAGCCGGCACAGCAGAAGCGCGAGTTGGGCTTCGTCCCGGTCAAGTTCCCGGACTCCTTCTTCGACCCGCTCCCCCCGGAGGAGCTTGAGGCGTGGGAAGGGTGACGTCTGCGCTCCTTCTGGACACCCACACGCTGATCTGGGCCCTGACCGAGCCAGACCGGCTCAGTCACCGTGCACGGCAGATGGTCGAATCCCCGCGAGCCAATGTCGTGGTCTCGGCGGCGTCCGCGTGGGAGATCGCCACGAAGGTCCGCCGTGGGCGGATGCCCCAGGCGGAGGTGGTCCTTGCCGCATACCTTCGCCATATCAGACGGCTTCGTGCGCAGGAGGCGCCCATCACGACGGAACATGCCCTGTTCTCGGGCGCGCTCGAGTGGGATCACCACGATCCCTTCGACCGACTGCTCGCCGCGCAGGCCATGCTCGAGGGGTGGACGCTCGTGACGCGGGACCGCGTGTTCGCCACGCTGACGGGGATCACGACGCTTTGGTGACCCAGGGCCGCCGGCGGTCAGGCCTGCGGGAACGCCGCCTCCAGGCGGGTCAGCAGCGTGGTGCCGTCCCATGAGGAGTGGGGCATGATGCGGCGGATGGTGAGGAGCGGGTTGACCGGATCCTGCGGATGGTCGGAGAGCTGGAAGGCGGCCCGGTAGCCGGCCTCGGCGACGTGCGGCAAGGCCTCCTGGTTCCACGCCCCGTAGGGGTAGGCGAGGAGGGTGACCTCCTGACCGAGGATCGCGGAGAGCTCGGCCCGCGGCTCCGCCGCCTGGACTCCCCATTGGTCCGCCGGCAGCTTGTCGAAGCGCTGGTGGTCCCACGAGTGCGTCCCGATCGTCATGCCGGCGGCGGCCATCTCGCGGAGGTGGTCGTGGGTGACCCAGTCCTTCTTGTTCAGCACCACGGTCATGGGGAAGAACGTGCCCACCCAGCCGAGCTCCCGCAGCGCCGGCAGGACGGCGGTGTAGTGGGTGATGTGGCCGTCGTCGAAGGTGAGGAGCACCGGCTTCTCGGGCAAGGCGGGGGCGCCGAACTCCAGGTAGTCCACGACGGCGTCCCCCGACACCCCGGTGTATCCGGCCTCCTGCAGGGCCCGCAGCTGCGCCGCGAACGCGGCGGGCGGCGTGGTGATGGCGCGGGCGTAGTCGCCGTCCGAGGCCTGGTGCTCGCGCACCTGGTGGTAGCAGAGCACGGGGACTGTCGAGCGGGCGAGGATCTCCTCCGGCTTCCCGCGGGTGGGCGTGGGTGAGGGCGACGGCGACGGCGGGGGTGGCGGCGTCGTCGTCGGGGCCGGCCGGGGGGAGGCCGAGGCGAGGCCGCGGTCGGAGGAGGTGGCGGAACAGCCCGCCAGCGCCAGTCCGGCGGCGATGAGGAACCCGCGCCTGTTCAGCTGCACGTCTCCATCATCGCGCGCGGGGGCGACGTCATCCAACACCCCATGCCGGCGTCACAGGCCAGCGAGCAGTTCGTCGGTGAGATCGTCGAGGGTGGGGATGACGGCGTCGCACAGCGCGCGGACTTCGGCGCCCGGGGCGTGGAACCACGGCGGAATGTGGACGATCGCCATGCCGGCGGCGTGCAGGGACTTGATCCCGTTGGTGGAGTCCTCGATCCCGACGGCGTCGCGCGGGTGCACGCCCAGGAGCTCGCAGGCGCGGAGGTGAGACGGTGGCGGTGAAGACGTCGTCGAGGCCGAGTTCGCGGACAACCAGGTCGATGAGGCGGCGCGGCGACGACGACGCCACGCCCACCACGTGGTGCGCGGCCATGCGGCGGACGGCCTCGCGGGCGCCCGGCAGGACGGGGAGGCCGGTGGCGTAGCGGGCGGCCATGCCGTCGATGACGCGCTCGGCGACCTGCTCCGGGGTGCCGCTGAGGCCGACGGTCTCGGCCAGGTAGGTGGCCCACTCCGGGGTGCTCATGCCCATCATCGCGGTGGTGGCAGTTTCCGGCCACGGCCTGCCCTCGGCCAGGGCGAGGCCGCGGCGCACCTCGTCCCACAGCGCTTCGGTCTCGACGAGGATGCCGTCGAGGTCGAAGACGACGGCGGCGAAGCGGTCACGCCGGCCGCTCGCGTCCGGCGGGGGTGTGAAATGCTGCGTTGGCATGGTCACAGCGTAGTGACCGTCGGCTGACATGGGCCCCACCGATGAGGGCGTAGCCCTACGCTCGGATCGTGGAGCACGCCGAGCGACGCGCAGGTCAGTGAGATGGTCGTCTACAACTCGGTCGCGGGCCTGCTCGCCGGCCAGTTCGTCGTCGTCGCCGTGATCGGCGCTGCGGGCCTCCTGGGTGCGGTCGCGACGGGGGCGAGGCCGCCGGCCCGGTTGGTGCTGGCGGCGCTGGGGGTCGCCGTCGTCGTGGCCGTGGCGAGCAGCGCGATCGGCACCGGACGACACTCCGGGATGATCTACGTGGAGCGTCTCGGCTGGCCGGTGCCGTGGTTCACGGTGCTGCGCGACATCGAGATCGGCACGGATGTCGCCGTTCCCTTCGCGCGCGAGCTCGACCCGCTGAAGTTCGCCGCCGCCACCACCTTCTGGGCCCTGGTGGCGTTGCTGACGCTCGCGCAGCGCTCCGGCGGACGATCCCGAGTGATCGCGGCGGCAGCACTCGCCGCGATGGTCGTCCTCACGGCTGGCTTCTCGTGGCTGAACGGCACCGGCCGGACCGGGGAGGCGCCCGCCGGTCCAACGACCGCCTCGCCCGGCACCGTCGCCACCCTGGACGCGGAGCTCGTGGCCGCCAGGCGGAGGATCATCGAGCAGACGTTCCCCGAGTTCGCGGACTTCGAGAACCAGCCGAGCTTCGCCGGCACGTCGGTGAAGGTGGTGGAGGACGACGGCGAGTACTGGTTCGCGTACATCGTCCACGGCAGCGGCCTCCCGATCGTCCACGCGACCTGCTTCCGCGCGGATCGGGTCAAGGGCTACCAGGTGGGTGAGTTCCCGGACCCGCTCGACTCCTACGCCGGGTACCGCGACGTCGACCCGCGCACCTGCCGGGGCATCAAATAGCGCCCGCTCGCCCACGGCGGAATGCGTGGCGGGCCGATGTCACGCGCCGGACAATCGATCCATGCCGGTCCCCCACCCGCTCCCCGCCCTCCAGCTCGCGATTGCCCACGCGATCCGCGCGAAGGTCGCGGGCGAGGACGCGCCCGAACGCGAGCAGCGCATCTGGGGCGCTCCGGGCGAGCGGTGGTTCGCCCCCACGGACCCCATCGCGATCGTCCACGCCGACGCCACGATGTACATCGGCGGCATCCGTGCCCTCCTGCTCCAGGCGCTGCACCCCCTCGCGATGGCGGGCGTGGCGGGCCACTCCGGCTACCGCAGCGACCCCTGGGGTCGGCTCCAGCGCACCTCCGAGTACATCGCGGGCACCACGTTCGGCCGCGTGCAGGACGCCGAGCGCACCATCGCCCGCATCCGCGGCATTCACCGCCGCGTGAAGGGCGTCGCCCCGGACGGCCGCCCCTACGCCGCCTCTGACCCGCACCTCCTGAAGTGGGTGCACATCGCGGAGATCGAGTCCTTCCTCACCGCCTACCAGGTGTTCAACCCGCGCCCGCTGAGCCCGCCGGACGCCGACCGCTACGTGTCCCAGACCTCCGAGATCGCCACCCGCCTCGGCGTCGTCGATCCGCCACAGACGGTCGGCCAGCTCTACGACCAGCTGTGGACCTACGGACCCGAGCTTGAAGCCACGGCCGCGGCCATGGACGTCGTCGAGTTCCTCATCTACGAGCCGCCCCTGCCGCCCAGCGCGCGCGCCGGTTACTGGCTGCTCGCCGCCGCGGCGATCTCGATCCTCCCCTCCACGGCGCGCCGCATGCTCGACCTCGGCGACTGGCGCCTCACCGACGCCCTCGTCGCCCGCCCCGCCGGCGATCTCGCCACCCGCGTCGTCCGCTGGGCGTTCTCGCACCCGCAGATGGCCAAGCCCCGCCCCGACGACGTCACGGTGACCGCATGAACCGCCGCCTCGCCCTCCCTGCCGCGCTGCTCGCGGCCGCCCTTCTCGCCGGCTGCGGCTCGGGGAACTCCGGGTCCGGGGCGACGACGTCGTCCGCCGCGCCGTCGACGCCGGCACCGGCCC
Source organism: Actinomycetales bacterium (assembly GCA_022838965.1). The sequence goes on from JALHDK010000105.1 coordinate 11,466, forward strand.
CGAGCCCGTCACCGCCGAGTACCTCCCCGGCCTCCCCGCGAGCCTGCACGTCCCGGAGGGCGTCACCGCGACGCCGCTGGTGGTCATGATCCCGGGCGGGTCCTGGTATACCGCCGACCCCACCTCCCTCGACGGTCTCGCCCGCCACCTCGCGGCCAACGGCATCGCCGCGATGCCGGCGAAGATCCGCGCCGGCGCGAACGGCATCCTGCACCCGGTCCCGGTGCAGGACATCCTCTGTGCCACGGCGTACGGGGTCGCCGCCGCGGAGGAGCAGGGACTCGCGGTGGAAGAGGTGGTGCTGCTGGGGCACTCCTCGGGGGCGCACCTCGCGTCGCTCGCCGTCCTCACGCCGGAGGCGTGGGCCGACGGCGCCGACGACTGCCCGTGGGAGCCGGTGACCCCGGACGCGCTGATCGGCCTGGCCGGCCCGTACGACATCAGCCTGATCCCGGACGTGGCGGCACTCCTCCTCGGCAGCCGGCCACAGGACGACCCCGCCGCATGGGAGGCCGCCAACCCGCTCCGCCTGGCGGGGGCGCGGCCGGAGGTGCCGGTGCTCCTCCTGCACGGGACGTTCGACCAGGTGGTGCCGGAGCTCTTCACCGAGGGCTTCGCCGCGGCACTGGAGGCCGGCGGACATGACGTGACGGTGGAGATCCTGGATGAGGTCACCCACAGTGGGGTGCTGGACCCGGGGGTGTCGGGGGAGATCATCACGGCGTGGGTGACATCGCGCTGAGCCCGCGCGGGGCGCGGGTGTACGACCTGCTGTTCCCGCTCGTCACCCGGGAGTGGGCGTGGCGCCCCCGGCTGATCGCGCGGGTGGTGGCCGGGCTCCCCGCAGGGGCGCCGTCGGGCGGGACGGTGATTCTGGACGTGGGCGCGGGCACGGGCACCCAGGCCCTCGCCCTCGCCGCGGCCGCGCCGCACGCGCGGGTGGTGGCGGTGGAGCCCGGCCCGACCGTGCACGCGGCGGGACG
>JALHDK010000423.1 GCA_022838965.1 Actinomycetales bacterium
CGCGAATCCCGCCATAATGATGCCACCGTAGCCCGAGACCGTCGCGGGCTGCGCGCCGGGCCCGATGGCCGCTGTGACCACGGCTGCGATCACGCCCACCGTGCGCCCGAAGCCCTTGAGCAGCCCCCACGTGCTGAACACCACCGCGACGCAGGCCACGGCGACCGCCAGGCCGATCTCCTTCTGGAGCAGGGCGAAGACCTGGCCGGGCTTGGTGATCGCCTCGAAGCGGTAGTCGCCCGCGGCGACCCACTCCCAGTCCAGCGAACCGGCGCGCAGCACCAACAGGCCCTCGTTGCCCATTGCCACGATCACGTTGCCCGTGGCGGGGTCGACGACGGCATCGTGCGGCCCGGCATAGCCCTCCACGGAATAGCGCGTCAGTTGGTAGTAGGCCTGCCGCGCCTGAACGCCGCCCAGGGCCAGCGAGTCAGCCCAGGACTGGCCCCCGTCCGTCGATAGCTCGATGCCCCGGTTGCGCGTGAGGCGGAACTGCCGGTTGCGCGCCGCATCTTCGAGCACCCAGGTCGTGCCGTTGTCCGCACAGAGCTCGGGGTCGATCACCTGGCTCACGCCGGGCACCTCAACCTGCACCTCGGCCCACGTCAGCCCGCCATCGTCACTCGCGAAGGTCGGGGTGTAGCCGAACTCGTTGTCGGGCCCGGCCAGCACCTGGCCCTCATCGGTGACCACGAGGCACATGATCCCCGGGTCGGGCGGCCCGCTGTTGGCGAGCGTCGCGAGCGCCGCCAGCCCCAGCACCCACCACGCGCGCCGCGGCAGGTGGGCGACGCCCGCCGGCTGATGCCCCGCCAGCAATGGCGCATGCGCCCGCCGCCGCTGGGGCGTGCCCGCGGGCACGGGCGTCGTGATCCAGATCCGCCAGGCGATCCACAGCGCGGGCAAGGTCAGCAAATCCTTGGGGTCGCTCACCAGCAGCGGCTGCCACCCGAAGACCGCCCGGAAGGCATCGCCAAACCAGACCGCGACCGCGGGCGAGGCGTTGACCACGGCAAAGACCGTGCCGACGAGCGCGATAGCGAGGAAAACCGGGAGATGCGGAAGCCAGGGCGCGAGCGCCGGCTGGACGCGGAGGGGGCGGCGCCGGGGGAATGCCGCGAGAGCCAGAGCCAGCGGCACGGCGACGACCAGCGGCGCGAACCCGAGCCAGACCACGTCGCCGAGCTTGCCCGTCACCCAGCCTAGCCACGGGCCAGCCTGTGCGAGCTGTTCCAGCCAAGGCTGCCGCAGCCAAGGCTGTCTGAGC
>JALHDK010000424.1 GCA_022838965.1 Actinomycetales bacterium
TGGCTCAGGTCTTCGATGGCTGCACGGCACGGAACCCGACTCGCGCGGAGGCCGAGGCGATCCGGTTCGGACCTGCCACGGAGTATGACCCGGTGGTCCTCGAGCGCGACGGCGAGTTCCTGGCCATCCTCTACAACCTGGGCACGTCGCCGCTGCTCATCCCCACGCTGGACGCGCTGCGGGGCGCTGTGGCGGCGGAACCGGCCGACACGGCGGAGGCTCTGGCGGCCGCCAAGGCCTTCTACCAGGGAGAGAACTGGCCGCGCGCCGCCGCCCTCTACGCGCGCGCGAGCGAGGGGCCGCTCCGTGGCCGCGATCGCGAGGAAGCGGTCGCTCGGGCTGGCATCGCGGCCCTCTTCGCAGGAGAGGCGGAGACGGCGCGTCGGGCCTTCGAGCGATACCTGGAGGAGGATCTGGACGGGCGGCACCGTCCCGAAGTGCTCTTCTACGCGGGCTCGCTCTACTTGGGCACGTCCATCGTGCGCAAGCCGGCGGGAGGCTACGAGGTCACCGAGCAGGCGGGCTACCAGCGCGCGGCGGATCTGCTGGTGACCTTGGTGGCGGAGTACCCGGACGATGAGTTCGTGACCCACGCCAAGCACCTGCTGATCGAGTACTTCGACCGCAAGGTACAGGAGCGGCTCGGTCCAAGGGCCGCCGACGAGCGGCCAGATACGGGCAAGGGCGCGGACACGTACCGCCCGGGGCGGTGACTAGGACTCGGAGGGCGTCTCCTGCGCAGGGACGCCATCCAGGGCGGAGCCGGCTCGCCGCAGAGCGTCCCGGTAGCCATCGCGGTAGCCGGTCATGTAGGCTTCCTTGACCGCGGCGACGATGGTATCGGAGGCGACGCGGCTCACGCCGGAGGAGATGTCACCAACGGCCTTGAGGACCGTCTTAGCCACCTCGTGGAAACCCGATGGCTCGGGCAGGGTTAGGCTGGTCTGATCGGGCATGGGTCACCTCTTGCAGGGTCGAACCGTGCATTGCGAATGTAGCATAGCCGCGTAGGTGGTGTCGAGTGGCGACCCCCTTCAATTCCAGGGTTGATCGACGACAGCGAGACTGGCACCGCTTGGCCGCGCTCCTGGATATAGTTGACCAGGGCGGCCTGAAAGCCCTGTCGGGCGCGGAGTTGGCGGAACTCAGCCGGCTGCACCGACGGGTGTCGAGCCACCTCGCCCAGGCTCAGGGCGGCGCGTCCGACCCGGATATCGTCGCCTACCTGAATGGCCTCGTGGTCCGCTCTCACAACGCGGTCTACC
>JALHDK010000106.1 GCA_022838965.1 Actinomycetales bacterium
CACCAACCTGACCGGCACCTTCCTGTGCGCGCGCAGCGCGGTGCCGCTGCTGCGGGCGACGATTCCGCGCGTGCGGCGGGCAGATACGCCCCTGCCTGCCTTGCCCGACAGCGCGATCCCGCTGCGCAACGTCACTGTGACCGTGCGCAACTCGGCGGTCGCGCTGACCTCTCCCGACCAGCCGGAGCGGTTGAACGAGAGGTCGACAGCGCGCACGACGTAGAACCACGTCTGGCCCGCGGCCACGCCGAGGTCCGTGAACGACGTGGCGGTGGTCAGCCCGAGAACCTGGTACGGCCCGCCGGCAGTCGCGGCGCGCCCCACCTCGTACCCGTACAGCGAGGCGTCGCCGCTGACGGCGTCCCAGCTCAGCTCGATCCCGGTGGGGGAGGCGGACACGACGGCGAGACCGGTGGGCACGGCCGGGGCGGTCGTGTCGCCGCTCGAGTTCACGGTCAGCACGCAGGGGTTGGGTGGGTAGTCGCCCGAGGGCACCGGGCCGTTCAGGTCGGCATAGAGCCAGTCGCGCCCGTTGGTGACCGAGTACCGGTACACAACGTCGAACGTCCCCACGGCCTCCGGGAGCAGGGACGCCATGAACTCGTCGTTGTTGCCGGCGTCCACGTTGAAGACCGCGTCCACCCACGTCCAGCCAGGGTCGCTCGTGGGGTTCGATCCGGCCGGGCCGTGACCGACCTGGGCGAGGAGACCGGGCGTGGCGCCGGGCTGGTTGGTCACGCCGTCGATCCACACCTGGCCGTACACGTCACCCGTGCGGGTGATGGTCGAGATCGTGTGCGTCATCGTCGGCGGCCACTGCAGGTTCGCCCACCCGATCGCGACGTGCGGGATCGCGGCGACCTCGTTCGACCAGCCGGACTCGTTGCCGGGAGCGTCCACCGCGGTCACCACGAGGTGCACCCGTTGCCCGTTGGTGAGACCTTCGACGGTGTACGAGGTGCCGGTGACGGGAGCACCGGTCACCCGGACGTACCCGCCGCCCGTCAGCGGGCTGGCGTAGACGTGGTAACCCGCCGCGCCCGGGACCGCGTTCCACGCCAGCGTCACGGTGCCGTCACCCTCCGCCGTGACCCGGAGGTCCGTCGGGGCGGCTGGCGGTGCGAGGTCCACGGTCCCGGTGGCGAGCACCACCGCGGACAGGGCGGGCACCGTGCCCTGGATGGCGCCGCCCGTCACCGTGACGGGCCCCCCGGCGGGCGCGTTGGCTGCGACCACCGGACGCAGGACCGTCCCGTCCGGCAGCCAGCCGGCCACCGGGATAGCGCCCGTCTGCGCGCTCGCGGAGCGGTTCACGATCACGACGGCGGCCTGCGAGGTCGTGCCGCGACCGTACGCGACCGTCCCGCCGGCGTCGTCGGCCGCGAGGATGCGGAGGTCGCCGTCAGTGAGGGCGGCGACGTCGTCCCGCGCCTTCGCGAGGGCGGTGTAGTAGGCGAGCAGCTGGCGGTCCCGGGTGTCGCCCCTCGTCCCCTGGCCGGGCCAGGGGTAGGTGCGGCGGTCGTCCGGGTCGTCGTCGCCGGTGATGCCGACCTCGTCGCCATAGAAGACCGTCGGCGCGCCGGGCATCGTGTACTGGATCAGCGCGGCGATCCGCTGCCGCGCCTTCCCCTGCGCGACGTTGGCGGCATTCAGCTCCTTGTCCGCGGTGGTGTCCGCGCCCGGCGTGAGCGTCCACCGGATCCGCTCGGTGTCGTGTGAGTCGAGCAGGTTCATCAGCGAGTAGTACGCCGCATCGGGATAGTCCTCGCGGATGGAGAGAATCCGGTTGGCTAACTCGCTCGGGGCGATGATCCTGCCGGAGTCGGCGAAGCCCTTCGAGTCGAAGGGCCCGGGGGCGAGGAGGCCGAGCACCGCGTCCCGCAGCCGGTAGTTCATGGTGGTGTCGAGGCGGTCGCCGCGGATGGAGCGCAGCAGCGCCGAGTCCTTCTGCCAGGTCTCGGAGATGGTGAGGGCCTGCGGGTCCGTCTCCTTGACCGCCGCGCGGAAGGTCTCCCAGTACCCGTCCGGGAAGGACGCGTCGCCGGAGACGTCGAGCCGCCACCCGGAGGCGCCCTGCTCGAGCCAGTACCGGCTCACGGAGTCCTCGCTGGTGAGGAAGTACTGCTGCACCGTGGGGAGCTCCTTGTTGATCACAGGGATCGAGTCGAAGCCGAACCAGCTGGGGTAGTCCATCGTGTTCGGGCCGTCCGGTCCGGCACAGGGCCCGTCGGTCCTGGGGAAGAAGGTGAACCAGTCACGGAAGGGCGAGGCCACCGACTCGCAGGCGCCGATCTCGGGGAAGTGGCCGTACCGGTCGAAGAAGGACGAGTCCGAGGACAGGTGGTTGAACACGCCGTCGAGGACGATGCGGATGCCGAGCCGGTCGGCGCTCTTGACCAGGTTCTCCCAGTCCTTCTGCGTGCCGAAGTACGGGTCGATCCGGTAGTAGTCCTGGGTGTCGTAGCCGTGGTTGGACGCGGAGTCGAAGACAGGGTTGAAGTAGATCGTGTTCACCCCGAGGGAGGCGAGGTAGGGGAGCTGCTGGTCCACGCCGCGCAGGTCACCGCCCATGTAGTCCCGACCTCGCGGGGACTCCTTGGTGGGGGACCAGTCCGGCGGCGTGGTGTCGAAGCGCCACGGGCAGTTGGTGGCGCCGTCGGCGTAGTTGCGGCAGTAGCCCTCGGGGAGGGTGTTCCACGGCAGGGCAAGCACCGGGTCGTCGTAGCGGACGTCGCCGGTGCGGGGGTTGTTGTTGGACCGGCCATCCCGGAAGCGGTCGGGGAAGATCTGGTAGATGACGGCGTCGGGCGCCCATTCGGGCGCCTCGAAACCGGGGACGTGGAGCATGAGGGCGTAGGAGTGGTCGACGACGTCGTCGGACGGCGCGCCGAGACCGCCGTCGAGGGCGGGGGTGTCGTCGGCGTAGTAGTCGGTGTCGGTCCCGTCGGTGACAATGAAGCGGTACCAGAGGTTGTCCTCACCCCAGTCGGCGGGGATGGTGGCCTGCCAAAAGTCGCAGGCCGCGTCCGCGAGGTCCGCCTGGTAGCAGGAGACGCCGCTGGCCACCCGCTCCATCGGAAGAAGCACCTGGCCGCCGCGCTCCAGGGACCAGATCCGGGTGGTCACCGCGGTGACGTCGTTCGCAAAGGTGCGGAACCGCAGCGTGACGGGGGTGCCGGCGGGCACGGCCCCGCCGGGTGAACGGTAGACGTCACTGCGCGAGTCGTGGCGCAGGCCGTCCCACCACACGTTGTTGTCCGGGGCGGGGCCGGAGCCGGCAACGGTGATCGAGAGAACCTTCGAGTTCGCGTCCCACGAGAAGGAGGCGGTGGCCCCGCCGGGGATCGTGAACGGGATGTTGGCGCCGCCCGGCACGCCGCCGGCGCCGTAGTTCTCGTCCCAGGCCTCGTTGATCGCCACCTTGGCCTCGTAGCTGCCGGCCGGGAGCGCGGTGGCGGAGAACGTGTAGGTGCCATCGCCGTCCGGGTCCTGCAGCCAGGAGCGCAGGCAGCCGGGGTCCCAGTCGCCGGAGCAGCCGAGCTCTGACTGGAAGCTGCCGGGCACAGTGGCGATGGTGCTGGTCTGGTTGTCGGTGATCCAGTGGGTCTCGTGGTCGTAGTAGAACGTCACGGACGTCGCCGCCGCGAGGCTCAGCGGGATGTTCGCGCCGTCGCGCACCGCGCCCGCGCCGTAGTTCTCGTCCCAGGAGTCGTTCAGGGCGGCCTTGTACTCCCAGTTCCCCTCCGGCACGGTCCAGGTGCCCTGCCAGACGGCGTCGGTCGCGTCGTAGGCGAGGTGCGTGGCCGCACACCCCGGATCCCAGTCACCCGCGCAGCCGAGTTCGCTCTGCAGGCTCCCGGCGATCGTCACGCTCGCGGGGTCGGGGGTGTGGACGGCCTGGGCGGGTGGCGCCGTCGACGGGACGATGCCCGCCAGCAGGGCGAGGCCGCCCAGGAGTGCCACCCACCGTGCGTGCCACGCGCGCCGGAGCCGATCGGAGTAAGCGGCCATCGCGATACCCTCCCAGACACCACCGGACCCTCACTGGCCCGAATCCTCCAAGGATGCTCGGCCACGTGCGGGCCGTCAACGGCAACTGGTGGCGCAGCTCACACAAGGGGTGACACACTCGACGGTGCACCCCGAGGAACGGAGGACGAGATGGGTACCACGCCGGCCCGATGGGCGTTGCTGCCGGTGCTGACGGTCGCTGCACTGCTGGCCGGGTGCACCTCCTCCGGCGGCCCGTCGCCCACGCCCACGGCGTCGCCGACGTCGTCGCCCACCGCCTCCCCGACGGCGTCGCCCGGCGGCACGGCCTCGCCCAGCGGCACGGCGTCGCCATCGCCGACCGGCGGCACGGCCTCGGCGTCGCCGTCCTGGCCGAGCATCCCGACGTCGCCTCCCGGCGGGAGGCCCGCCGACGACGGCGGCGTTCCCGCGGGCGTGCTCTCCGCCATGGTGGCCGACCTCGCGGGCCGGCTGGGCGTCGCGGAGTCCGCGATCGCGGTGCTGGAGGCGCAGGCCGTCACCTGGAACGACGGGTCCATCGGCTGCCCGAAGCCGGGCATGTCCTACACGCAGGCGCTCGTGGACGGCTACTGGGTGGTGCTGGGCTTCGATGGCGTGCTGTACGACTACCACGCCAGCCGCAGCGGGTACTACTTCCTCTGCGAGTAGTACCTGTGGCGGGTGAGGCACGGCCTCGCCCCGTGCCGCCGGCGCGGCGCGGACGTCTCTCGTCCCGGACAGCGAACAGGGCCCCTCGCGGGGCCCTGTCCGGTTGGAGCGCGCCGAGCGCGGGGTTGGACTACTCCACCAGGAACAGCAGCGCCTCCGTGGCCTGCGTGGCACCGCCGCGGTTCCCTGCGCCGCGGTCACCGTTGGTGAACAGCATCAGGCCGAGTTCGGGGGTGTTGCCCGGGAAGGCGCCGAAGTCGTAGACCGCGAGGCCGGCCGGGGCGTTGGTCTTTCCGGGAACGTCGGCCGGCACGCCGTAGAACCGTTCCCCCAGCGGGGTGACGGTGAGGCCCGTGACCTCGTCGCCGGGACCGCCGAAGTAGAAGTCCTCCGTGTACACGTCCATGTCCACCTGGGTGGCGAGCAGGTCGTCGGCGTTCATGCCGATCTGCTCGCCGCAGATGTACAGGGCCGTGTTCCCGGTGTTCGTGGCGTGCTCGGCGAAGAAGAACGCCGATGCCGCGCCGGTCGCCAAGTTGAATACCCAGGTGAGCTGGCGCCCGTCCGAGATCGTGTCCAGCCCGGAGGCGTCCCGGTTCAGCACCACGTAGTCGTCCGTGCCGTCCCGGTTGGTGTCGAGCCAGAACTGGTGCGAGACCGGCAGCAGGTGCTGCTGGCGCTCCCACGTGTTCACCGCGAACGCCCACAGGAACGAGGGGCTCGCCGAGCAGAAGCCGGCCTCCACCGGGAAGGTGGTGATGCCCACGGCCCGGATGTCCGGGGTCGGGGCCTGGCCACCCCACGGGCCCGCCGGCTGGTCGTCGCTCACCGCCAGCAGGGCGTAGGCGTCGTTCTGCGCGGTGCCGACGCTCTTGTTGTTGAGGCTGATCGTCTGCGGGGAGGAGCCGGGAACGATGGTGGTGGTGCTCGGCACCACCTCGGCCGCCTTGCGGGGCAGCACGTGCCACGGCAGGTGGATCGGCTGGGTGCCGTCGTCGAGGACCAGGTAGCCGTCGTACTCGTTGGTGGTCAGCGACGCGGGGTTCGCGCCCATGCTGCCGGAGTTCATGAAGTTTCCGCGCAGCTTCGACCCGTCGATGGTGAGGGTGACCTGGAAGGTGGTGTCGCGGCCCTTGCCGGGCTTGACGCTGACCTTCGACGGTGCACTGACCGAGACGGCACCGTTCGCGACGTCGTCCGCGAAGCGGAAGGTGGGCGTGACGGTGTAGGTGCGGGCCTTGTTCGCGTAGTTGCGGATCGTGACGGTCCTGGTCATCGTCACCGTGTCCGTCACGTCGACGAAGCCGAAGCTCAGCGTGCCCGAGGGCACGTCGCTGGCCCACGCTGCCGCGGGGGCGGAGACGGCCTTGTCCACACGCACCTCACCGCCGCCGATCCGGGTGATCGGGGCGAGGTCGCCGGTGAGCGGATCGTTGATGATGTCGGTCTCCCCGTTGTTGACGAGCAGGGACTTGACCTCGAGCGGCCGCAGGCCGTGGCCCACCGACAGCCCGTTCGGCGTGCCGTTCGGGGTGGCCTTCACCCCGCCGGACGCCTGCAGCACGAGGGCCGCGGCACCCGAGACCATCGGCGCCGCGCCGGAGGTGCCGCCAAACGGCCCCTCGCCGGTGCCGGTGCCGTAGATCGCGGAGACGGACGCGCCGGGGGCGCCGATCTCCGGCTTGATGAGGGTGGTGTCCTCGTGCTGCGGGCCGCGGGAGGAGCTGCCCACCATGCTGCCCACGAGGGGGATGCCAACGGTCGGGTCGAAGCGCACCACCGTGTCCGGCAGGCCGTTGCGCAGCCGGTTGGCCACCGCCTGGGAGACCATGTAGCCCGGGATCGTGACGTCGCCGCCGCCGTAGCTGCCCTCGAAGGGGTCGCCGGGGGCGACGAGACCGATGATGCCGATGAGGCCACCGCCGGCACCGATGTTGGCGATCTTGACGCTGAACGCGCAGGTTCCCCGGTTGACGAGGACGATCTTCCCGGCGAGCGAGCCCGGGGCGAACGCGGCGCAGCCGTCCAGGTTGCCACCCGCGCCGTCGCCGTACTGCACGGGTGCCTGGATCGCGGTGGTGAGTGGTGCGGACCACGGCTGCCACACCGCCGGGAACTGTCCGACGATGCTCGCCGGCGCGACGATCTGCATGAGCGGCAGGAACGCGCTCGGCACCGCGGTCTGGGCCACCGACAGGGCGCTCGGCGCGGCGGCCGGAGTGCCGTTGGCGTACGGCTTGTCGGAGCTGTTTCCCGCGGACGCGACGGTCAGCACGCCCGCCTTGGTGGCGTTCTCGACTGCCATCGAGAGGTCGTCGTCGAACGGCTGGCCGTAGGAGGCGCCCAGCGACATGTTGATGATGTTGACGCGGTCGCGGAGCTTGCCGTCACCGTTCGGGTCGAGGGAGAACTCCATGCCCTGGATCAGGGCGATGCCGGAGCACGAGGTGGAGACGG
>JALHDK010000425.1 GCA_022838965.1 Actinomycetales bacterium
CCCGCCGAGAGCCGCGAGTACTCCCGCACCCCACCCCACCGCGCGTGGGATCGGGCCTACATGCTGCGCCGATGGCTATACGAGGTCGCGGCTTGGCACTACTACCGAGCTCGCGGCTGGCTGTGATCGAAGCGGTGACGAAGCCTGGCTCAGAACGCCAGTTCCGCCGCCGCCAGATCAACGGGCGTGTAGTCGTTCATCCGCTGCAACTGCGGCAGGATCGGCAGCGCGTCGCCGGTCTGGATCCACTTCACGAGCCCCAAGGTATAGCTCGCGTAGGCGTCCGACGGGTCCAGTTCCACGGCTTTGCTCAGTGCCGTCGCCGCAGTGTCGATGTTCCCTCGCTTGGCCTCCAGAAACCCGACGGTCGCCCAAGCGCGAGGGTCGTCCACCCCGCCGCTGATCACGGCGTTGGCCTCCTGGATGCCCTGCTCGTAGTCGCCCGCGGCCCCGAGGAGGGTGTAGCGGGCATAGCGAGCGTGGGGGTGCGCCTCGGCACCGGTGATCACGGTGCTTAGCCGGTCAGCCGCGCTCCGACATGCCTGCTGGAGCACCTCGCCGGATTCGGCGGTTATCCCCGGGTTCAGGGTGGCGGCGAGCAGGTAGAGCTGCGCGGCCATCGCGCCATCGGGACCAGCCAGGAGGCCGGCCAGGGCGTCGAGAGCCTGGGCATCCTGCCCCTGGACTATGTAGGCGAGGGCACGCATGACTGACGCCCGCTGGAACCGCTGCGGATCTGCGCTCACGAGCTCCTGGAGCGCCACCTGGGCGGCACCCAACTCGACGCGGCGGGTGTCGGCGTCGATGTCGACAGCGTCTGGGTCGCCCCCCAGTAGCAGCGCAAGCTCTCGCAGCACCACGCAGGAGGCCCAGGCGTAACGGGCCTCGGGATCCTCAGCGGACCTGTCGCTGAGGGCCTTGAGGAGCCGCGGGTCGTCGAGGACAGGCTGGATCGGTGAACTAAGGAGCTCCTCCGACTCGGGGACGATCTCGACGGGGTCGAAGGGGTGCTCGGCGGACCGAAGCAGCGCGAACATGCCAATGGCCCGTTCGTAGGCCTCGTGGTGGGTGGCCAGATCGCCATCGCTGAGGCGCTGGAAACGATCCCACGTCGCACGAAGGGCGGAGCTGTAGGCTGTTCCCTCGGGTGTCGCCATGACGGCGTCTCGGGAGTCGCACAGCATGAGCACCTTGACTGCCCAGGCCAGAGTGTCACCCGGCAGCCGAACCGCGCTCTCCTCCTTTACCGCCTTGTCAGCGAGATCGCGGGGTACCCGTCCGGAGGGAGCTGGCCCGCTTGCTCGAGGTTCGAGAGCACAGCGAAGGCCCGGTTCGCGTCACCCGCAATAAGGGCCGCCCGCGCCATCAGCACCGCGCGAGCGGGATCATCGGTGAGCCCCTCGAGGAGAGCCACGGCGCGCTGCGCGGCGACTGCCGCGTCATCCGTGTACCCCGCCCGGGCGAGGGCGAAGGCGTAGCGCGCGGCAGCGTCGCCGTCCTCGGGGGAGTTCTCACTGGCGGCTTTGAGGGTGGCCAGCGACGTGGGCGTAGGTTGCGGCCCGAGCACCCGGCTCGCCGGAAGGTGACCCATGCGGTACACCGGGAGATCAGCCATAACCTTCGCCGGATCGATGAAGGCACTGCCCTCGGCGTTCGGGACAGGCCGCTCCTCCAGCAGGCCGAGGAACATCACGCCGCGTACGTTCGGATCGTCGGGGTCGTAGATCTCATCCACGTTCAGGCGGGAGAGGAAGCCCAGACGGAGCGCCGCCACGGCCCTCTCATCCACCTTCAGTCGGCTGTACGGTTGACGGGACTTGATGTTCAGCCAAGCGAGGAGGGCATCCTCATCCACGTAGCCATCGGCGATCTCGTCGGCGCGCCGTGGCTCGCCCACAAGGCGATGCATGAAGGCGTGCTGGCGG
>JALHDK010000426.1 GCA_022838965.1 Actinomycetales bacterium
GGATAGTTCTGTGCATACGCTACAGTCGGCCTTATCTGAACCGCTTCGGCACTTGTCGTAGGCCGGACACTCTGGAATCAATATCTGCATAACACCAACCTAATCCGGTGTCTCGCTTGCTTTGCATCCATTCAAGAACACCGACGACCCGCAGCTATTGCAGCAAACCCTTTCGCAGGTGCCGGTGATCGTGCAGCCTTCGGATTCGCAGGTCACCTTCTCACCGGGCACACAGGCCTCCATCTGGTTGGCAGTGAGCACTCCTGGGCACCGCAAGATAGCCATGAAGTTGCCCTCGTTCAGGTCGTACTCGATCCTGCCATAGGGCACATCCTCGCCTTCGTCCGCACTGGCGATGAGGTGGACCACATGTTCCGGGCGGAGTCCTTCAATGGGGGCATCACCTGGGGCCGGTACGCGGACTCAGGCGTCCGCGGCCATCCCCCGCACCTCCTGCGGCTGCGCAATGGCCACATCCTGCTGACCTATGGCTATCGGCACAGCCCCTTCGGGATCCGCGCTATCATCAGCAAGGACAACGGGCGGACCTGGGGCGATGAGTTCATCCTGCGCGATGACGGGATGGGCGGCGACCTTGGCTACCCGATGTCGATTCAGCTCGAGGATGACACCCTCTTCACCGTCTACTACTTCCGGAGCGCCAGCGGCGGTCCGACCCACGTCGCGGGGACGCTGTGGCGCGAGCCTGAGTGAGGCGTGACGCTAGGGAACGTAGGTGAGAGGCCCGGCGTTCGCCGTCGTTCCGGGCATGATCTCGACATGGGCGCTGGCGGCGCCTCCCTCGGGAGTAAGCCTCCAGAGTCCCCCGATGCGGTCCAGGGCTGGATCGGCCAGCACGAACCGGCCATCATCATCGGTCCTTGCGGTAAGTGGCTGGAGGGTGTGCTCGCCTTCAGCCGGTTCGGCAAGGACGGGGCGATCCGCGACCGGAGCGCCCGCGGCGTCACGCAAGGTCCCCACGATACGAGCGCTCGAGGGCTCGATGGGCAGCTCCACCCGAGGCCATTCCACGGGATCCACGTAGAGGGGCCCCGTTCGGCCTCCTCGGATGCCCTCGCCGCGGTACTCGAGCCAGTAGCTGCCCGCCGGCACATGGTCGATGCGCGCTCGGCCCTGTTCATCGGTGACCGCCTTCCGGCCCAGGGGCTCAGTGAGAACGGTGACGCCCTGCACCGGCCCGCCGGTGGTGGCATCGATGGCTCGGGCGGCGATCTCGCCGGTTGACGGATCTCGCCGGTTGACGGAGAGATGAGCGGGATGGCGATGAGTCCCGACAGCCCATCAGCGGGGGCCACACGCCGGCTCTCCTCGCGGTAACCGCGGGCGGCGCAGCGGATCGTGAGCGGCCCATCGGGGAGGCCCTCCAGCGTGAAGGCGCCGGCGGCGTCGGTGCGGGTCGAGCGGCTCCCGCAGGTCACCGTCGCCCCCTCGACCGGCTCTCCATCGTGAGCGTCGATGATCACGCCGCGGAGCGAGCGCGTTCCGCCGCCGTCCAGTGCGATGTCGAGGACCGTCCGCCCCTGCTGGATGGACCCGATGGCGACGACCCGGGTCACGGCCGCGTACCCGGGCGCCTCGAAGGTGACCACGACGTCCTCGGTGACGCGCGGCAGACGCAGCTCGTAGCCGCCCGCTCTGTCGGTCCGTGTCCGCGCTGCCGCCGCACTGACGCGCGCTCCGGCCAAGGGGCCGTCGGGCCCCGTGACGGTGCCACGGATGATGGCCGGCTTGCCGTCCCGGGGAGAGAGGCTGAGGTCGACCTCGGTGACAGTGCCGCCGACTACAGCCACTCGGTGGCCGCGGAGCGGCTCGTAGCCCGAGGCGGTGATCTTCAGGGGCACCTCGCCGGTAAGCAGATCCGTGATGATGAATCGTCCCGAGGCGTCGGTGATCGACTCGGCGGGCTCGCCGGAGGTGGTGTTCTCACACCGGATTCGCGCGCTAGCGAGGGCATCGCCGGTCGTGGCATCGGTGAGGGCGCCCGTGATGCCGCCCATGCCGACGACCGCTTCGCCACCACAGCCCACCACGAAGGCGAGGAGCAGCAGGAGTCCGATCGCGTAGGCTGAGCGGTACCGAAGGCTCATCATCGGCCTGGCCCTTCGAGCTCTGGCGTACTCGGAGCATATCGGCCGCCCTGGCCCCCGTCAATCGGAGAGGAGAGGGCCTGGACATGCCCGAATCCGTGGCATGCGCTGTTCAGAGGGTTGTTCCCCGCATGCCGGACCCATACCTATGACACCGGTGGTGGCCGAATGTACCTGCAGGCCCTAGGCCTTCTCGCCGTATTCATCGTCTTCGCGGCGCTCATGATCGCCCGCAAGCTGCCCGCCCTGCTGGCCCTTCCGGCAATGGCCGTCGCAGTGGCCGCCGTGGGCGGCGTGGGGGGCATGGACATCCTCAACAAGGTGATCGGCGAGGGCGCCATGCGTCTGGCAACGCCCATCGCCGCCGTGATACTCGGGGGCGCCCTCGCTCAGGTGGTTCGCCGTGGTACGACGAGCCTCGGAGCTCTCGGGTGACAACGCGGTCACCGTATCCCTCGTGATCGCCGGCGCCTGCGTCCTGCTGTTCATGACCCTCAGCGGCCTCGGCGCCGTGATCCTCGTGGCCTCCCTCGCCTTCCCCGTCCTGCTGGCCGTGGGTGTCAGACCCCTGGCCGCTGGCTGCTTGTTCCTGATGTCTATGAGTGTCGGCGGCGTCCTCAATGTGGTGAACTGGCAGTTCTACATCGACGCCCTAGGGGTGAGCCAGGCGGAGGTGCGCCAGTATGCGCTGATGCTCTTCGTGCCCAGCCTCCTGGCCGTGGTGGCCTATGTCATCGTGGATGTGCGCCTCGCCGGCCGACGTCGGCTGTGGGCCGAGGAGCGGCGCGCCCCCGCGCCGCGTGTCGGCGCCACCCGCATGGCGACGCCCATCATCCCCGTGGCGCTGCTCCTCCTGCCGCCCGCGTCGAGGCCGCTCCTGCGGTCCCTCGGGCCGTCCCTCGGCTTCGATGCCGGCACCGCCGAGTTTGAGGCGTTGGTCGCGTGGGAGTTCCCTATCCTGGCGGCGATGATCATCGGGGTTCTCTGGGGCGCCCTCCTAGGACCCAAGCCGGAGGGGGGTCGCATCCAACTCATCACCGCTTC
>JALHDK010000427.1 GCA_022838965.1 Actinomycetales bacterium
TCGCGGCCTGCAGCGGATCCAGCCCCAGAAGCGCACAGGCGTCTCTTACGGTCGGACCCACGGGCAGGTCCTTCTCCCGGAGGCAGATTGTGACCCCCGACTCCGCCGCGATCTCGTTGAGAGTGGCGGCGAGACCGCCTCGGGTGGGGTCACGGAGACAGCGGAGGTGGGGGCCTACCGCCTCGGCAAGCTCGCCCACGAGGCCATTCAAGGCGGCGCAGTCACTCCGAATGGGCGGGTCAAGGGGTAGCCCAGCCCTTGCGGCCATCACGGCTAGGCCGTGGTCCCCCAGAGCGCCGCTAACGAGAACGATGTCGCCCGCGCGAGCCCGATGGGAGCCCACGTCCACCCCTGGCAGCCGCTCCCCAACGCCGGTGGTCACAACGAACAGGTTGTCCGCGGCCCCGCGGCCCACCACCTTGGTGTCGCCGGCGACAATCGCGACGCCCGCCTCCCGCGCGGTGGTGTGCATGTCCGCCACTGTGCGGCGGAGGAGATCGACGTCCAGCCCCTCCTCGAGGATGAACGCCGCCGTCAGCCACCGCGGCCTCGCCCCCGCCATCGCCACGTCGTTGACGGTTCCGCATACGGCGAGCTTCCCCAGAGAGCCGCCCGGGAACTCGACCGGGGTGACTACGAAGGCGTCCGTCGAGATGAAGAGGCCGGTGCCGTCCAGGGCGGCGGCATCCTGGCGTGGGTGAGCTGCGGCCTGGAATGGCGCGAAGACGTCATCGAGGAGGGCGTCGCCGGCAGATCCGCCGCCGCCGTGGGCGAGGAGGATCCTGCCGCCCGTGAGCGCCGCGGCCCGTGCTTCAGTTGTGATCCGCACCGGGTCTGCCATCCATGGCCTCCGGCCGCCCACTGAACTGGGAGCACCGTTGATGGGCGGCACTCCCACGGGAGCCCGCGCAACATGCGACCGGCCCTTCAGGCCAGATCATACAACGGCTCTGTGAATTGTTTCACAAAGGTGCCGCAGATCCTCCATTTGCCTGCTCACCCGCGGGAGAAAAGGGGCCAGCTACTCCTCCCTCTCCGGCTCGCTCGGGCGACCCAGCAGGCGCGACAACGGGTCGGCCGACTCGTCATCCTCCAGCCCCTCTGCCTCGGACAGCCGGTCGTTCGCATAGTCCTCATCGGAGTGCATCTTGAGCATGGTGCGGCCGACGTTGTCTCTGAGGCACTCCGCGAGCAGCGGGTCCTCCATCTCGAACCGCTCGATGTCCTGCTCCAGGCGCAGCAGCAGGAACTCCAGCTC
>JALHDK010000428.1 GCA_022838965.1 Actinomycetales bacterium
CCGCTATCGCGATCGCCAACCAGCGCGAGACGGCACTCCTCTGGGATCGCGTCACGGGCGAGCCCGCCGGCCCCGCCGTGGTCTGGCAGTGCCGCCGCACGGCGCCCTTCTGCGAGCAGCTCAAGGCAAGCGGCGCGGAGCCGGTTTTGCGCGCGCGCACCGGCCTCCAGGTCGACCCGATGTTCTCCGCCAGCAAGATCCGCTGGCTCATCGACGCCGCGCCCGACGGCGCTGCCCGCGCCGCCGCAGATGAGCTGGCAGCCGGGACCGTCGATGCCTGGCTGCTCTGGCACCTGACGGGCGGCGCGGTGCACGCGACGGACTTCACCAACGCCTCCCGCACCCAACTCCTCGACCTCGCCCACCTCGCGTGGGACGACGAAGCCCTGGCCCTCTTCGGAATACCACGGGCCGTCCTGCCGGCACTCCACCCGTCGAGCGCCGTGGTCGGGCAGACGGTGCCCCACCCGCTCCCCTCTGGCACCGTCCTACCCGGCGGCATACCCATCGCCGCGATGATTGGCGACTCCCACGCCTCCCTCTACGGTTTGGGAGGCTTCCGGGCGGGGTCGATCAAGGCGACCTATGGCACCGGGACGTCGCTGATGTCTCCCACCCCTGCGCCGGTGGCCTCGGCCCACGGCCTATCGACCACCGTCGCCTGGGCTTTCGGGACTTCCGGACCCATATCCGCAGCGCACGGCCCTGTAACCACCTATGCCCTCGAGGGCAACATCACCACCACCGGGGGCGCGGTCCAGTGGGCCGGCGAGCTACTCGGGTTGACGGATCCCGGCGCTGGAGTCGAGGCGCTGGCACGCACCGTCCCGGATGCCGGCGGCGTCATCTTTGTGCCGGCGCTCGTGGGCCTGGGCGCGCCACACTGGGCGCCCTCGGCGCGCGGGCTGGTGACGGGCCTCTCCTTGGGCACAGGCCGGGCGCACGTGGCGCGCGCCGCACTCGATGCCATCGCCTTCCAGGTGCGCGACGTCTTTGACGCGATGCAGGCCGATGCGGGCAGCCCGCTGTCGACGCTGCTCGCGGATGGAGGCGCCAGTCGCAACGACCTTCTCATGCAGATTCAGGCCGACGTGATCGGCTGCCCCGTCGAGCGCAGCCGGTCCAGCGACGTCTCCGCGCTGGGGGCAGCCCTGCTTGCGGGCCGGGCCGTCGGACTGTGGGAGGACGAGGCCGCGCTAGAGGCCCTGATCCCGCCGCGCGACCGCTTCGAGCCACAGATATGCGACGCCGAGCGC
>JALHDK010000107.1 GCA_022838965.1 Actinomycetales bacterium
GAGAGGACGTTCTTCAGCTTGGTGCGGACGAACGCCGGGCCCTTGCCCGGCTTGACGTGCTGGAACTCCACGACGGTCCAGAGCTGGCCGTCCAGGTTGAGCACCATGCCGTTCTTGAGATCGTTCGTCGTCGCCACCGATGCGTCCTTCGGTCAGGGGAATTGTGCGGAGGCAAGCTTACCGCACGGGCGGAAGGGCGCCGACGATCGCAGCCACCAGCTCCGGGACATCCCGGTCCCCCACTTCCACCACGAGATCGGCGGCAGCGCGGTAGGTGGGCTGGCGCTCGCGGAGCATCCTGGTCCAGAGCTGTCGCGGATTGACGACGGCGGCGGGCTGCGGGCGGTTCATTCCGGACCGCGCGAACGTGAGGGAAGCGTCGGCGTCGAGGAACACCACCACCGCCCTGGCGAGGAGGGTTGCCGTGCGGGGATCCGCGAAGGCCCCCGAACCGACGGCGACCACGCCGGAGTCGAGGTCCGCGAGGACATCGGCCTGCCGGGCGGCGAGCACGGCCGCGCCCTCGGAGAGGACCATCTCCCCGACGTCGCCCCACCGCGCCGCGACCGCCTCCTCGAGGTCCGTGAACGTCAGACCGAGGCGGGCGGCGAGGGCAGCACCCACGGTGGACTTGCCCGACCCCGGAGGGCCGATGAGGGCGATCACGGGTGGCCCACGACGGGGTACGCGGCCTCGGCGGTGGCCGCGAGGTAGGCGTGCAGGTTCCGTCTCACCTCCGCGAGACCATCACCGCCGGTCTTCTTGAGCAGCTCCTCGGCGAGGACGATGGCCACCATGGCCTGCGCGACGACGGCCGCCGGGGCGGCGGCGCAGACGTCGGAGCGCTGGTTGATGGCGGTGGCCTCCGCGCCCGTGGCCATGTCGATGGTCCGCAGCGCCCGGGGAATCGAGGAGATGGGCTTCAGCGCGGCGCGGGCGACGATGGGCGAGCCGTTCGACATGCCACCCTCGATCCCGCCCGCCCGGTTGGTGAGGCGGCCTTCCAGGGTCATCTCGTCGTGCGCCTGGGAGCCGCGACGCCGTGCGGTCGCGAAGCCGTCCCCGATCTCCACGCCCTTGATCGCCTGGATGCTCATGAGGGCGCCGGCGATGCGTGCGTCCAGCCGCTCGGGGCCACTGACGTAGGAGCCCAGTCCCACGGGAACGCCGTAGGCGATCACCTCGACCACGCCGCCGAGGGTGTCGGCGTCCTTGTGGGCGGCGTCGATCTCGGCCGCCATGGCAGCATCGGTCGCAGGGTCGAGGCAGCGGACCCGCGCGGCGTCCAGCCGCGGAGTGTCGTCCGGACCGGGACGCGGGGCGTCGTCGGGCAGGCGGACGCCGCCGACGCCGACGACGTGGGACACGAGCCGCACTCCGGCGGCCTGGTGCAGGATGGCCTCGGCGATGGTGCC
Organism: Actinomycetales bacterium; assembly: GCA_022838965.1. The sequence goes on from JALHDK010000107.1 coordinate 1,416, forward strand.
CACCACGACCCGCGCGGCGGTCTCGCGCGCACTGGCCCGCTCGAGGACCGGGCGGATCTCCGGGTGCCCGAACTTGATCATGCCGGCGAGGTCGGCGTGCCCGGGCCGGGGGCGGGTGAGCGCGGCGGCACGGCCGGAGTCCGCCAGCGGCGTCTCGACGGGATCAGCCGCCATCACCTCCTGCCACTTCGGCCACTCGCTGTTGCCGATCATCACCGCGACGGGAGAGCCGAGGGTACGCCCGTGCCGGACCCCGGCAAGGATCGTGAGCTCGTCCTCCTCGAACTTCATCCGGGCTCCGCGACCGTGCCCACGCCGGCGGCGGGCGAGGGCCGCCCGGAAGTCGTCCGAGGTGATCTCGACGCCCGCGGGCACCCCCTGGGCGACGGCGACAAGTGCGGGGCCGTGGGATTCGCCGGCTGTGAGCCACGTGAACATGGCACGATCCTGCCACGCCGGCGCGGGGCTCAGGAAACCGGCCACCAGGTCGCGGCCGCCGCTCCGGCCGCCAGCATCGGCCCGAACGGGATGCGGGTCCGCCCCGTCGCGCCGCGGGCGATGGCGACCAGCGCCACAAGCCCTCCCGCGATGGACGCCACGACCGCCAGCACCGCGGGCACGCCCGGCCCCAGCCAGCCGGCCCACAGGCCCAGGAGCGCACCGAGCTTCACGTCGCCCGAACCGAGTCCCCCGCGGGACAGGAGGGCCACCGCCGCAAGCAGGGCCCCCAGGGCGAGGGCAGCGAGGAGCGCGCGGAGGAGGACGGCTGGTTCGCCCGTCACCGTCGCCCCGACAACCATGAAGGGCACCGTGCCCAGCAGCGCCGCAGCAAGGATGCGGTCGGGCAGACGGTGAGTGGCGGCGTCCACCACGCTCAGCCAGCCGCTGGCCGCCCCGACCACCACACCGGCTGCCGCCTGCCACGGCCCCGGGGCGCCGAGGGCGAACACGAGGGCGCCGAGAGCAGCGGTGGCGCCAGCCGTCAGCTGTTGGCGGCGCGCCACGCCCGGAACTCCTGCACGTTGCGCAGGTGCTCCTCGAGGGTGGAGGCGAACTTCGTCTCCCCCGTGTCGAGGTTCACGGTGACGAAGTAGAGCCAGTCACCCTCCGGGGGATTCAGCACGGCGTCGATCGCCGCCCGGCCCGGTGAGCCGATGGGGGTCGGCGGGAGTCCCGGATGGATGTAGGTGTTCCACGGGTGGTCGGTGTCGAGCTGGGCCTGCGTCGGCACGCCACCGGTCTGGCCGAGGCCGTAGAGGACCGTGGAGTCCATCTGCAGGCGTCCGCCGACATCCGCTGACGTGTTGGTGAGCCGGTTCTCGATGACCCGCGCCACCTGTCCGAAGTAGGTCGGAGTCGCTTCGCGCTCCACGATGGACGCCTTGATGAGGACCTCCTGCCACCGGTCCTGCGGGACGCCGGCAGCCTGCAGGTTCTTGACGGTCTGCGCGACCATGGTGCGGAGGATGTCCGTGGGCGTGGCGGAGGGCGCGAAGGGGTAGGTGGCGGGTGCGAACCACCCCTCCGGCTGGCCGCCGGCCTCGTCCGGAAGCCCGATGGCCGCGGGATCGGACGCGGCCGCGATGACCTCCTCGAGGGGCACGTCCCGCACGCTGGCGATGCGTTCATACACCTGCTGAGCTGTGAAGCCCTCGGGCACGGTGATGGTGACCTCCGCGCGATTGGCCGGATCGAGCAGGGCGGCCACGGCGTCGGAGGCCTTCATCTCCAGCATGAGCACGTAGGCGCCCGCCTGGATGGACGAGGCGTTCGGATTCTGGTTGAAGGCGGCGGAGAACGCGGCGGCGGTGCGCACCACGCCTGCCTCCTCCAGGATCCGCCCGATGTCCCCGCCCGTTGAACCGGACGGGATCTCCACCACGACCTCCCCGCTGCCGGGCCCCGCGAAGTCCTCGGGAGGCGGCTCGGACTGGATCCCGGCGATCTGGGGCCAGGCGAGGGCCAGCGCGGCACCGACGATCGCCAGTCCGAGGACGAGCGCGAGGATCCCGCGCCGGCGCCGGGCCTGCCGCTGGCGGCGATGGTCACGGGCACGCCGCATCTCGTGGCGGCTCTCGCCGTCCTGGTCGAAGAGTTCGGTCATTCAGGCGTCCTCCAGTGTCAGCGGCTCACCCGCCGGGTGCCCGGTGCTGCGCTCGATGGCGAGCGCATGCTCAAGGATCAGTGTGGCAGCCACCTGGTCCACCACGCTGCGGTGCGTGCGGCTGTCGCGACCGGCCGCGTGCAGCGTCCGGTGCGCGGTGACGGTGGTCAGCCGTTCGTCGACGAGTCTCACCGGCGTCCCGGGGATGGCCCGGGCGATGGCCGCCGCGTAGGCGCGTGCGGCGGCCGCCGCCGCTCCCTCCCGGCCTGACAACCCGAGCGGGAGCCCGACGACGATCTCGATCGCCGCGTACTCGGCCACGATGCGCCCGAGTTCCTCCAGCTCGGCGCCGTCGGGCGCGCGCCGTAACGTGCAGACGGGCACGGTGAGGGCTCCGGCAGGGTCCGATCGGGCGACGCCGACCCGGGCGGCGCCGACATCGACGCCGATACGGGTGCCGGGCCGCATGGTCACGGGCGGATCATGTGGGAGCGCAGTGTCCCGAGTGCCATGGGGATGGCCTCGGGGCGCGTGCCGCCGCCCTGGGCGACGTCGTCGCGGCCGCCACCGCCACCCCCGAGGATCGTCGCCGCCTCCCGGACCAGGGCACCGGCGCGCAGACCGCGCGACCGGGCCTCGGGCGACAGGGCGACCACGACGAGCGGTCGACCGTTCGCGACGCCGAAGAGGGCGACGGCGGCCCCCGAACCCACGCGGGAGCGGACGTCCAGGGCGAGGGTGCGCAGGTCGTCGGCACTCGGCACGTCACCGGCGTCGTGGGTCACCACCCGCAGGTCTCCGGCGGGGATCGCTCCCGCGGCGACCTGCGGCGCCGACCCCAGGACCTGGGCCGTCCGGAACTGGGCCAGTTCCTTCTCCGCCTGCTTGAGGCGCGCCATGATCTGCGAGATGCGTTCGGGCAGCTCCTCCGGCCGCGCGCCGACAAGCTGCGACACCTGGGAGACGAGAGCGCTCTCCTTCGCCTGGTGGGCGTAGGCCCCCGCCCCCACCAGCGCCTCGATGCGGCGCACCCCGGAACCGATGGACGACTCGCCGAGCACGTTCACCCGCCCGATGTGTCCGGTCAGCGGGACGTGGGTTCCGGCGCAGAGTTCGCGTGACCAGCCCTCCCCGATCGTCACCACGCGCACGCGCTTGCCGTACTTCTCGCCGAACAGCGCCATCGCCCCCAGCCGCCTCGCCTCCTCGAGGTCCATGATCGAGTCGGAGATCGGGAGATTCTCCTGGAGCAGCGCGTTGACGCGGCCCTCGATCTCGGCCATGGCGGCCGCCGGGACCGCACTGCCGTGCTGGAAGTCGAACCGCAGCCGGGACGGGGCGTTCTCGGACCCGGCCTGCGTGGCCTGCTCTCCGAGTGTCTCGTGAAGGGCCTTGTGCACCATGTGGGTGGCAGTGTGGGCCTGGGAGATCTGGCGCCGGCGGACGACGTCGATGGTGGCGATGCCGCTCTCGTCGAGGGTGAGCCGCCCCTCGGTGAGGGTGCCGCGGTGGACGGGCACCCCCTTCACCGGAGCCTGGGTGTCGATGACGTCGACGATGGCGCCGCCGCTGAAGCGGAGGGTCCCCCGGTCGGACTGCTGGCCACCCATCTCGGCGTAGAACGGCGTCCGGTCGAGGATCACCTCGACCTCGGCCGGGGCAGCCACACTCGGCACCGGCTTCCCGTCGACGAGGATGCCGACGACGCGCACCTCCGCGGTGGTGTCCGTGTAACCGACGAACTCGACGTTGCCCCCGAGCCGGGCTCGCAGTTCATTGAAGACCGTGGTGTCGACGTGGCCCGCCTTCTTGGCGAGGGCGTCCGCACGGGCCCGTTCCTTCTGTTCCGCCATCAGCGCCCGGAACCCGGCGGCGTCGACCTCCACGCCCTGTTCCGCGGCGATCTCGAGGGTCAGGTCGATCGGGAATCCGTACGTGTCGTGCAGGGTGAACGCGTCGGCGCCCGACACGGCCCGTCCCGCCTCCCGCGCCTGCCTGATCGCCGTGTCGAGAATGGTGGTTCCCGCCGCCAGGGTGCGACGGAAAACCTCCTCCTCGCCGTAGGCGACCTCCGCGATCCGGGCGAAGTCCTCCTCCAGTTCGGGATAGGACAGCTTCATCGCATCCCGGGACACCGGCAGCAGTTCGGGCATCACGGGGTGGGTGACGCCGAGGAGCCGCATCGAGCGGACCGCGCGACGGATGAGGCGCCGCAGGACGTAGCCGCGCCCGTCGTTGCCCGGGCGGACGCCGTCGGCAATCAGCATGAGGGCCGAGCGGACGTGGTCCGCCACGATCCGCAACCGGACGTCGCTGGCCTCGTCCGCGCCATAGGAGGTGCCGGCGAGTTGCGCTGCCCGCTCGATGACGGGGTAGACCTCGTCGATCTCGTACATGCTCCCCTTGCCCTGGAGCAGGTAGGCGAGCCGTTCGAGTCCGAGGCCGGTGTCGATCGACTTGTGTTCCAGCTCCCCGAGCAGCGGGTAGTCCTTGCCGGTGCCCTCGCCCCGCAGGTACTGGTCGAACACGAGGTTCCAGATCTCGAGATAGCGGTCACCGCGGGTGTCCGCCAGCGGACCCCCCTCCGGACCGAATTCCGGGCCGCGGTCGTAGTGGATCTCGCAGCACGGCCCGGCGGGTCCGGGCTGGCCGGTGTCCCAGAAGATCTCCTCGCGGGGCAGCGTCTGGATCCGGGACTCGTCGATGCCGAGCGACGTCAGGATGCCGGCCGACTCGTCGTCGTGCTCCCAGATGGTGAACCACAGGCGATCCTTCTCGAGCCCGTACCCGCCCTCGTCGCGCGATGAGGTGAGCAGGTCGATGCCGTAGGTGATCGCCCCTTCCTTGAAGTAGTCGCCGAAGGAGAAGTTGCCGCACATCTGGAAGAAGGTGCCGTGCCGCGTGGTGTGGCCGACCTCGTCGATGTCGTTGGTCCGGATGCACTTCTGCACCGATGCCACCCGCGGCCACGGCGCCTTCTGCGTTCCCACAAAGTAGGGGATGAAGGGCACCATGCCGGCGATGGTGAAGAGGATCGAGGGATCCGGGGATACCAGGGACACGGAGGGCGCGATATGGTGGCCGTGGCGCTCGAAGTAGTCGAGCCAGCGCTGCCGGATCTCACTGGTGCGCATCGGCGTGCTCCCCACCCCGTGGCGCGCGGTGGGCGTGCGCCCGGGCCACGGCCTCATCCGGGGGTGCCAGCTCCCCCAGCAGGAACTCCTCGTGCTCCCGCATAACGGCCCGGAACTCCGCGACGAGGTCGCGCAGGGCCTGCACCGGAGACCTCACGGCCGCCTCCCTCCACGCAGGATCACCCGGCGCACCGCCTCCGAGAAGGCGGCAACCTTGACGAGCGGGCGGGCCACCGTGGCCGACACCAGGGTCGTGATCGCGGAGATGTTCTGTGCGGCCTCGGCCGCGGGAGTGGTCACGTCATCGACTTTCGCCAGCTGGGCGTTCGCGAGCCGCACGGTCTCGGCGGCGTCGTCGATCACGGGGACGGTGTGCTCCGTGAGGTCGCGCAGCGACGTCCGGGCCTCGTCGAGGACGGCGGAAAGCTTGAGAAGCGGCACGG
>JALHDK010000429.1 GCA_022838965.1 Actinomycetales bacterium
GTCGAAGATCATGTCCGCCAGTTCGGGAACGCCGGGGACCGAAGCATCGCCCTCCGAGCGGTCGTGGATCGGCAGAACCTTCGCTCGGGCTGCGAGGACCCCGGCCCGGTTCTTCACGCGGTGCACGGCCTCGCAGAGAGCGACCTGCCCGTCGGCGTGGGCCCGGTCCTCCACGGCGCGCAGGACCGTGTAGGTGGCGAGAGCACGCTCGCGGCTCATGTCGAGTGCCTCACTCAGCCCGTCAGCCGCCTCGGTCTCCTCCGCTTCGATGCACAACCGCGCCAGGTGCCCCGCCGCCGGCTCGAAGCGTGGATCGGCTCGCAAGGCGCGGGCATAGAGGGTGAGGGCCTGAGCCCGGTTGCCGAGGCGCTCCTGGATGATCCCCAGATTGCAGAGAGCGGGTGGGAAGTCCTGGCGGATCGCGAGGGCGGCGCCGTAGTGGCGAGCGGCCGACTCGTAGCCATTGGGATCGTCGTCATAGCAGGTTCCGAGGGCGAAGTGCGCCACGTGGGCATCGGGCACCAGCTCGGGAAACCCGGGGGTCTCCATGAGCCGTTCGAGGTGAGCGACGGCGGCGGAGCGCAGCGCGGGCTCCTCCGACTTGGCGCGCACGAGCAGCAGCCCGAGGTCGTACCGAGCCATGAGGTGCTGCGGCTCGCGCTCCAGAACTCCCTCAAGCAACTCCGTGGCTCGGGCCCGGCCGCCAGGCCGATGGGCTAGAACCTGGGCTAGGGCGAGGGTGACGAGGGACTCGCCGAGGTGATCCTCATGGAGGCTCAGGAGGTCCTGCTCGGCTTGCGCCACATCGCCCGAGCGGGTGCGGCAGAGGGCCGCATTCACGCGCATCCTTAGAGACGAAGGGGCGTCGTCGGTCCTGTCGGCCGCACGGGAGTAGTGGTGGGCGGCGTCCGCGTACGCCCCCATGCGGCAGCACGTCTCGGCAAGAGCCCGAAGCGAATCCGGGTCGTCCATCCCCAGGTCGGCGGCATGCTCGAGAGCTCTACGGGCCTCGGGCAGCTCATCCGAGTCCAGCAGCAGCGCACCAAGGGCGGAGTAGGGCGCGGGCCAGTCAGGGCACAGCTCGCAGGCAACTTCCAGCTCCGCGCGAGCCTCGTCGAAACGCCCCTCGACGTAGTAGCGGCGGCCTCGCGCGAGGTGCTGACCGGCGCGCTCCCTGCACTGGATGGACATGGCCGCCCCCTCCTACGGTGCGGGTTTCAGCTCGATGGTCCGGGCCGTGATCTTCCCCGCC
>JALHDK010000430.1 GCA_022838965.1 Actinomycetales bacterium
CGCGCTTGGTCTCCCAGAACGCCTCGCAGTCCATCGCGTGCGGCGTGCCGTGCGAGGCCGCGTCGACCTTCCCATAGCCGCGGCCCTTGCGCGTCTGCACCCAGGCCACGCTCGGAACGCCCTCGGGGTTGTCACCCCAGAGCATCGACAGCAGAGTCCGCGCCACCGGCTCCCAGGCGCTGCCCTCCGGCGTGCCGAAGACCCGCCAGCCGTGGGAGCCAAACCAGTCGGTGGGCGTGCCATAGACCACGCGGCTCACCGCGTGGGCATCGATTCCGAAATCGTTCCAGTCGACCAGGTAGTAGAGGTTATCGAGCCCCAGGCCCCACGCGGAGTTGAGCGTCTCGTGGGTGGCGCCTGGCGTGAGGCCGCCCTCGCCCTCGAGGATGAAGACCTTCACGCCATCGGCGCCGGCGCGCTTGAGCGCGAGCGCCTCACCCGCCGCAGCAGGGCTGCCGTGGCCCGAGGGGCCCGTGTTGAACTTGAGGAAGAGCGTCTTACCCTCCATCTCGGCGTGACCCGAAAGCCCGCCCAGCCGCCGGAACCCGAGCAGGTCCTCCCACACAAGCATCCGCTCGGGGGCCTTGGGGACAGCATAGCGGGGGTCACCCGTCTGGGCCAGCTTCACGCGCAGCGCCTCATTGAGCACCGCCAGCGTGCAGTAGACCAGGGGAATCGTGTGCCCGGCCCCCAGGATGAAGCGGTCGCCAAAGCGCTTCTCAGGGTGGCGAATGTCCCAGCGCATCGCCCCGCTCAGAAGCGTGGTGAGTAGCACGTGCACCTTGGAGCGCGATCCGCCCGGATGGCCGCTCTGGCGGTAGTTGAGCACGATGTCAATGAGCTGGTCGATCAGGTCCTTGGTCTTCTCCCAGTGGGCGAACGCCGGCGCCAACTCGGCTATGCGCTCCTCGACGCGCTCGTCGGTGGTTGGGGTCATAGGTCGGGCTCCTTTCCGGTTCAGTCTGCTGCTGGTTATAGCATGACTCCGCGACAACGGGAACTCCGTTGTAGGACGGCTCTGGAGAGCCGTCCCGGTCGCCGTGGGGCGAACCGTCGTGTTCGCCCCTCTCGGCTTCGGAGCGGCCAGAGCCGTCCCCGGATGGCCGGGACTGGAGTCCCAGCCACCATCGCGCGCCGTGGGGCGAACCGTCGTGTTCGCCCCTCTGCTTCCGAGCGCCTCCGCCGCACCCGGATGGCCGGGACTGGAGTCCCAGCCACCATCGCGCGCCGTGGGGCGAACCGTCGT
>JALHDK010000431.1:0-1243 GCA_022838965.1 Actinomycetales bacterium
CAGGAGGTAGCGCGGGCAGATCATCGTGCACAGGTTGCACTGGCAGCAGAACTCCCGCACGGCGTGAAGGCTCCGGCCGAACGGCACCGCGCGCCTGCGGACAAGGGCGTGGCCGCGGGGTAGAACCAGGACGGCGCCGGTCGTCTTCGTCAGGGGCTGCGAGGGATCGAAGGAGAGCTTGCCCATCATCGGCCCGCCCAGCATCAGGGCGTAGTCGTCCGCCGTGGGGCCGCCCGCGGCGTCGATCAGATCCCGCCACGCGGTCCCGATCGGGGCCTCGAGAACGACGGGGCGGCGGACAGCGCCGGCCACGGTGACGTAGCGCGACGTGACCGGCTCCCCCGCCTCGGCCAGGGCGATGTTCCGGAACGTCTCCACGTTGCTGTTCACGACCCCGACGTCGAGCGGGAGCCCCCCCTCCGGGATCACGCGGCCGGTCGTCTCGTAGACGATGACGAACTCGTCCCCGGACGGGTATGCGTTCTCGAGGAATGCGATCCGGATATGGTCCTTCCCGGCGAGGGCGCGCCGGAAGGCGGCGACCGCGTCCCGGTACTTCTCCCGCATCGCCGCCCAGTCCACACCGTGCATGGTGGGGTCGTAGTAGCCCCGGGCCATGGACTCCCACGCCTCCTCGAAGACCTGCAGACGCTCGGCCCGGGCGTCGCGGTGAACCGTCATGCGGTGGTCCTTGGCCTCTGACCCACCGCCCTGCTTCACGTAGTTCAAGCGGCCGCCCACGAGGGCGTAAAGGCCCTTGCCCTTCTGATCCCAGCGGTAACTACCCACCGAGCCCGACTGGATCTGCGACTTGTCCTCACCCCGCGCGCTCATCCGCCACAGCCCCCGCTCCGCCTCCCAGGAGTAGGAGTAGGCGATGGTCTCGCTGTCGGGCGAGAAGCGGGGATAGGTCTCATTGGCCGAGGAGCTGGCGATCCGCCTGAGGCGTCGGTGGATACCCTCGAAGTCGATCTCGACGACCAAGGTGTCATCGTCGCCGGCCTCCTCTTCCTCGGCCTGCTCGGAAGCAGGTTCGGAAGGGGCGGGCTCCACGGGCGGATCATCCTGGTCGGCGAGGTCGTCCACGTCGTCCGCCGCCTCGCGGTCCGCCTCCAGGGCCGCGGCCTTGGTGAGGTACACCATGTAGATGTCCCAGTCGCTTCCCCGATAGGAGTGGAAGGCGAGCATCGTGCCGTCGGGGGACCAGTCAGCCCCTCCGTCGTCAGCCGGGTCCATGGAGATG
>JALHDK010000431.1:1250-1698 GCA_022838965.1 Actinomycetales bacterium
CCATGGAGATGTTCACGGGCGCCGCAGAGCCGTCGGCGGGCACAATCCACACGTCGTGGTTGTACTCCTCATCGGGTCTGGAGTAGGCGATCCAGCGGCCATCGGGCGACCACGACACCTCCGGCTCAGCCCAGCCCTCCAACAGGGTGAACTCCTCCCCCGACTCCAGGTCCCGGATGATGAGGTCCCCAAGACCGCGTGTGTAGGCGAGCTTCTTGCCGTCCGGCGAGGGGTTGAGGGAGAACTCGGGCTCAGGGGTGTCGGTCACCTGCTCGATGACCACCTCCAGCGCCCGACTCAGGTTCGGCTGGGCCTCCGCCTCCTTCGCCCGGTAGATGTCCATGCGGCCCCGGTCGTTAGCGACGAAGTACACCCAGTCTGAGCCCGCCGGCCAAGCCACCGCGAACTGCGAGGCGGCGTCATCGGTGAGGTTGTTCAGGACGCCCCC
>JALHDK010000432.1 GCA_022838965.1 Actinomycetales bacterium
CCGCTCAGCCGGTGATCGCGGCCACCACCCGCTTGAGCGCCGCGCCGATCTCGCTGCCCACCGGTGCGAGCGCCGGGTTGGCGAGCTTCTCCATCACGCTCGCGGGGTTCATCGCCCGCACCACGGTACGCCCCTGCTCGACGGCCACGCAGAGGTTGCACGGCAGCAGGACGGAGACCTCCGGCACGGCCTGCACCGCGCGGAGGGCCGACGGCGGGTGACAGGCGCCGAGGATCAGGTTCGGCTCGACCTCGACGCCGAGCTTCTCGCGGAGCTTCGCCTGGAGATCGATCTCCGCGACGACCCCGAAGCCCTCCTGCTGGAGCGCTTCGCGGGCCCGGGCGACCGTCTCGGCGAAGCCGAGGCTGGACGTCGCCTCGAAGGCGACGGCGGTTTCACGGACCATTCCGATATCCCCTCTCTCCGGCCCGCGGGCCGGAAGGTGTTTGCGTCTGTCCGAGGCGGGGCGGCCACCCGGGCCGCCGGTCTCAGACCCCTCAGGTGAAGCCGCTGCCGCAGCCGCCCCGGCCGCCCGAGGAGAACGCTCCGAGCGATCCGCTCGCGGCCGCGGCGGCGAAGGTCGAGAGCTGACGCTCCGCCTGACGCTCCCCGCACTCCGGGCAGGTGACCTTCTCGGCGCTCTCGCCGAGCCGCTGGAGCTCTTCGAAACGATGGCCGCAGGCGCGGCAACGGTATTCGTAGAGTGGCACTCTCTCTGGCTCCCGGACGGGCCGCCTCAGGGGGCGGTGCCGTCCTCTTCCACGCCGGTCCCCTGCCGGGGCTCCGGCTTCGTTGTACAGCTCGTCTTCCCGTCCCGGCGCCCGGCCGGGTTGGGGACCGCTCAGGTAGGCACCCCGAGCCGGGGCAGCACCACGACCTGGACGAGATACCAGATCACGATGAACCCGAGCACCATCAGCAGATCCCGCATCTTCTTCATCCTCCCACCGCCGTACGCCCCTCGACGAGGGCATGGTGGCGCTCGGCCGCCTGCCGCTCGAGCACGGCGCAGATCGTACGGCAGATCGAGAGCGAAGTGGCGTCGGTGACCCGGTAGAGCACGTTGAGCCCCCGCCGCCGGCAGTCGACCAGACCGGCCCGCCGGAGGATCGCCAGGTGCTTCGAGACGTTCGCCTGGCTCCCGCCGACGCGATCGACGACCTCGGAGACGCACCGCTCCCCGTCCTCCAGGAAGTGGAGGATCCGCAGCCGGGTGGGGTCGGCGAGCGCCTTGAGCCGGTCG